>CBAAAA010000052.1:12829-15134 GCA_964658695.1 uncultured Solirubrobacteraceae bacterium
GCCGCCATCTGCAAACACGACACCCGCGCTAATGCAGAGAACTGCCAGGACAAGAACGCAGCGGATCAATGCAGCATGCCACGCATCTGCATCGGCTGAAAGAGGATCCAGGCACCCGCTGAGTACAACGCGATGGAGAGCGCTGCCCACGGTATCCCGACGGAAGCAACTGAGCGGGAATTTGGAACAAGCTGGCGGGCGATTTTCCACCCGGCATAGAGAGTGAGGAGCAACCCGGCATCCAGCAGCAGGATCTGAATAGGAGTGAGCCAGGCAGGCATAAAGGCGACAGGCATCGTGCTCACCGAGTGAGTGAGTGCGCGCTGGATGGCGGGCAAAGCACCGGCCCCGCTCGTCACGATGTGGTAGAGCAGATGAGCGGCCCACATGGCAGCGCCGACCGGAACTAAGGCCAGAATGAATCGCCTGGTTGCACCTCGCCCAGCATGAGCAATTCGGTCGCAAAGTGCGACGGCCATTGCAGGCAAAGCGAGTAGACCGGCAAACACAAACGCGGCGACAATGAACGGCATCGCATGAACTCCAAGGCGGGCGTGCCAGCGATGCTCCCACATCATGACCGGGCTTACCATTCCTGCCGCATTCACAAAGGCCCCGAAGACAATGACCAGGGCAAGCGCAGCCAGATCAGTGCGTTTTGAAAGCTTACCGATCGATGAACGGTAAGGATCGCTTGAAAGGGTACTCGCCGGCACAATGCTTACTAAGCCGACGTTATCGTGAGGGCAGGCCTTCACGCAATCCAGGCAAAACGTGCAGTCCAGGTTGCTCTCTTTTTTCGGCTGGAACAGATAAAGTTCACAACCGCGGGCGCGTTCATTGCCGCGGATACAATCGTGCGTTTCGCAGCTCTGGCACGTGGATTGTTTGCGAATTCGTATCTCTCGAGGTGAAACCAGGGACGTGATGAAATGGAACTGACCGATCGGACAAACGTACTTGCAGAAGCTTGCTCCGCGAAAGAGGCCATCGATCACCAAAGCTGCCACGAAATAGCCGGCGATCAACCAAGCCGTGAGCCAAGGACTATTCCACAGACTGAATGCTTCGTAGGCCCACAGATAAAACACCAGCAGCCCTGTCGGCAGCCACTTACTTCTCAGTGTCCGCGGCCATCGAAGCCTTGCCGGAAATATCACCCGGCCCGCATCGCGAACCAGTGTAAACGGGCACGCCATACAGAACAGGTTCCCAACCAGCAGCAGTGCGAAAACGGAAAGCGCTCGCCAATGAATCCAGGGCAGCACTCCGGCAAGGTTTACGGGCGTCACCTGAGGTCCGAAGAAGCCATCCGCCATAACGACGACTGCAATCAGTAGCATGAAGACCTGGGCTGCCCGTCGCCAGGAAGGCACTGCAAAGCGCTTCATCGCCGATGGGCGTTCCGGCGGACGCGCCGTCCGTACCGCTACCGGCACGCTCTGGCGATTGCGCGAACTCGACAGCAGCTTCATCGCTATACCGACGGCGGGCAGCAGGTAAACAATGGAGCCTGGAACCCACATAATTGCGCCCGCGAGAGTCTGATCTTCCCGAGCAGTGAGCCCGCTCATGCGCACTGCCGCATAAGTCGGATACAACACGCGATCCGAAAATATGTAGAACGCGGAGATGCCTGTGTTGATGAAGTCGGACGTCAACAAATACGGGATACCGATCCACAGTGGCCAGCGATACCGGAGCGGCGCCGGACGAATAATCGGCCACCAGAACAGTATCCCGGTCCAAAAGAACGATGCATGCTGCACGGCATGCCAGGAAGGCGAACTCAGCGCCAGTTCATAGAACAGAGGAAGATGCCACCCGACTGTGCTGACCGCAAAGATCATCCACGTCACAACGGGCGATGTCAGCCATCCAAAAAACCTGCGCAGAGGCGCCCAGGTAAGAAACGGACCTAAGCCTTCTTTCACCCAAGACTTCGGAAGACCCCTTAGCAGTGGCAGCATCGGCTCCCCAAGCAGGATCAGTGGCGGAGCAATCATCATCAGCAGCAAGTGCTGGGTCATATGAGCCGAAAGGAACAAAGTGTCGAACGAATCGAGTGGCGACTCCGTTGCGAAGAAGATCAGAGCCAAACCCGTAAGAAAAGCCGTGATCCGCTCCGTTCCTACCGATTCGCGTATGATGCGGCGTCCCCGCATCCAGCCGCGCGCATAGACAATACCGATGAACGTAAGTAGTGCTATTACACGCGGATCAAGATTCCATGAGGAAAGGGCCGCGACTGCTACTGACTGCACAGCTTAGTTCGCAGAATGCAAAGCGGGCTGCGCTAAAGCGG
>CBAAAA010000053.1:0-15055 GCA_964658695.1 uncultured Solirubrobacteraceae bacterium
CGAGGTTGAACAACTCATGCTGTACCCGCTTAAGTATGGCGGCAAAAGGGAGAAGCGCCTGGTAGTGGCCGGCGCGCAACTCGACCTCGATTCGGGTGGAGCCGACGAAGGCATTGAGTTCGTCTACCGTTCCGTAGCAATCGATGCGGATGTCATCTTTGGCGAGCACCTGGCCGCCGGCAAGGCGTGTCTCCCCGGCATCGCCCGCCTTGGTATAGATGCGATTCAGGCGAATGGAAGGTTGGTCGAAAATGTCTTCTGCCATGACGATTCCTCCACATGGTCTCAAACGTGATAGCGGCGGTCTGGCGACCGGGTGAGAAAGAACGTTCTATAATCTGGACAGTGTAACTATCCACGGCCTATGTCATGGCGGCTGAAGCCGTTTCTGACAAATGGGACGCGCGCACAGTTACAGATAATGCGGCTCCTAGAGGAGAGTGCTCAATGGCTGGAATATTCACTCTTTACTCCAACCACTGAGGTTCCGACGCAAAGACTATGCTCCGTCAGGCTCTGGGCACAGCCCGAGACAAGTATTCCGGACAGAAAAGAGAATTGATGCAAGAAAGACTGAACATTGCCGTGTTCGTCGATTACGACAACATTGAGATTGGCGTAAAATCGACGCTGCGGCGTGAATTCGACGTATCGCTGGCGTTGGGCGCACTGAAAGAGCGGGGCGACATTGTTGCCAAGTTCGCGTATGCCAACTGGGGACGTCAGGAAGGCGCAACCCGGCAGATGGCGGAAAACGCGGTGCAGATGGTGCAGCGAATTCCATCCCCACGCGGAGACAAGAACGGGGCCGATATCAACCTGGCGCTGGATGCGCTGGAGATGGCGTTTACGCATGCGCATGTGAATGCGTTTGCGGTGGTGAGCGGAGACAGCGACTTCATTCCGCTGGTGAATAAGCTGAAGGAGTACGGGAAGACGGTATTCGTACTTGGCGGGAAGGCGTTCACCAGCACCATTTTGCAACAGAACTGCCATGAGTTCGTGAGCTACGAATCGCTGTTAGAAGATGGGGATCGAATCATCGCGGTGCCGATGCCAGACCGGCGTGAGCAGCGGACCGACCGGCCGGAACGTACGGAACGAACAGACCGCCCGGACCGGCTGGATAGAAAAGATAAGCGAGAACCGCGAGGGCAACGGCCCGCACCGCTCGATCTCACCCAGGCGTTTCCACTGGTAGAGAGAGCATTGCAGGTTTTGGAACGGCGTGCGGTCCAGCCACAGCTTGGCTTGTTGAAGAGCACGATGCTGCAACTGGATCCGGCGTTTAGCGAACGCGCGTATGGAGCGGGCAGCTTCTCCGATTTTGTAGACAAGTTGAAGAAGGCGGAATTCATCAACGTCAGCGGTTCGGGCGGCCGGTACATCATTGAGCGCAAGGGCGGGCATGGTCCGGATAAACCAGCGCCGAAACCCGAAGAGGGACTGCCGCTGCTGCGCGATGTGCTGGAGACCCACCGCATGGAGTTGGAAGAGCACGGCGTGACGGCGGAGGAGCTGGAGCAGTGGGTGCTGGCCGAGCAGCCGAACTTCAACCTGGCGAACCTGGGATTTCAGCAGTTCACTGAATTCTTAAACTACGCGCAGGACAAGACGGTGGTGCGCGCCGAGCCGGATGAAGAGCGCGGCCTGATGGTGCAGTTGGGGGCAGAATTCTACCCGCCAGCACTACCGCCGGCTCCGATTGAGGTGCAGATCGAAGAGGAAGAAGACGAGCCACAGCCCATTGTGGAAGGGCAGCCGACGATCTTCGAACCGAATCCGCCGCCGGCTAAGCCGAAGAAGACGGCCGCGCCACGGAAACGTGCCGCCGCCGGAAGCAGCGCGGTGCGGCGACCACGCAAACGCAAGCCGGAATAGAGGTTGTTACCGCGGCTGCACGGGGGCGGATTCGACCAGTTGTTTGGCGGATTTGCCTCGCGAGCTCCGGTTCCAGTTATCGGGACTGTCTTCGGGGATCCAGCCTGGAAGAGAGAGCAGAAAATGGTGCGAGAGCGCGTAAAGAAAAGGCTCATAGGTGGCGCGTAGAGCGGCGAGCCGTTCTTCGGCGCTGTCGTCATCGCTAAAGGAAAGGCCAGCGTCAGCAAGCGAGTCCCTGACACTTTCGAAGTCTTCCGGAGGCAAGCGATCGGGCTCGTTGGTCAGCATCCGGACTTGAAAGACGCGGCACAGCTCAACAATCGCCAAGCGTGCGATGGGGAAGGTCATTCTGGCTGAGAACGTCTTGACGCCCTTCACCCCGGTCAGCAAAATTGCACAAGCATCCATGATGGCGGTAATGGCGGCGAGCCAGCTCTGGTTGTCGTGCTGGGAGCGGTAATAACTCAGCATGGGATAGGAGAGATGGCTCTCGACCAGTTCGGCGCACCATTGTTCCCATTCCCGAAAGAGCGCCGACAGTTCGTCCATGGCCTCGTTCTCGCCATGCCGGCAGAGCAGGGCGGTCGCGGTGGGCGGAGAACCGGCCCTGGCATCCAACTGAATGACATGCGCTTCGCGCCGTGAAAAGAGCTGGTAGAGAACCGGTAAATAAGAGATGGTGACGGCAATGAATGCCAGACCGGAACCGGCCTCCACGACGGCGAGGATCTTGGCGGGATGAGTGAGGGGTAGCACGTCTCCGTAGCCGACTGTGAAGAAGGTCGCGCCACTGAAATACATGGCAGTGCTGAAGGTGGGAGCGTGCGGCTGACCCTGGTGGACGCCCCACTGGAGGAGGGCGAAGCCAAGGATCAAGCCGAGAGCCCAACAGGACAACAGCCCGATCATGGAGATCGGTCCATAGAGACTCAGGAAGGAGTCATGGGAGCGGTTACCGATGAGCCGTTTGCCGACCCATCGCCAAAGTCCCCAAGTCAGTCTGAAATAGAAGCGAATGAGGCGGATAGGACGCCGGACGCGCCGCGGCAGGAGCATGGCTTCGAATGCATCGACGCCTACCGCAATGATTGTCAGGATCCCGGCGATGATCCCCAGAACATTCATTCGGGAGTGGATCTAACCGGTTGTCAGCGAGCTGAGCTTGGAAGCGACCATGGTTCCAGCCCCAACAGCAATTACATCTTCGGCTACGGCGACAACGGCGTCCGGGATGTGGAAGCCTTTTACTAAACGGCGGCGGAGTTCATAGGCGGCATAGCTGCCGGCGACGGCTCCCGCGGCGCCGAACAGCGCGCCCAGCCACTGAGAGCGCTTCTTGGACGAGCACAGTGCGGCCCCGCTCACGGCTCCCGAAATGGCGCGGGTGACGAGGGGAAAAGGTGTGATGCGGCTGGGAACGAACGGCAACTTATCCGCGATCAATTCGCCGAATGCCAGGATCGACAGGACGCGCGGCACGATTGGACTATGCAGAAAATCGACACCGGTTTTGTCTACATTGACACCCGCGACGTGAGCAATTCTGCTGACGATAGCGGGGGCGGTCATAGAACGCATTCCGGCGACAGTGCCGATTAAAGCTGCGCCCGCATAAACCTGTGAGTCACTCATTCGTGATTTTCTCCGTCGTTGATTTCAGTTCTCACCAGCTTCTGCTCGGAACCGATCCAGTGTTCGAGAAGCTCATCGGGGTCGCCCGACAGATCGACCGGTTCAGTCTTCAGCTGGCCTTCGGCGTCGGCATACTCGGCAACAATGCCCTGTGACGTAGGCTTTATTTCTAATATCCTGCCCCGCGCTTCCAGCCGCAAGGTGGATTCAAACCATGCCATGTAGATCTTGGTTCGAATCCGGTGTCCTCGAACTGCCGCTTTGTCAAACAGCGACTTAGTGTACTCGGAGTCTTTCAACTGACTCGCCCACGGGGCGGCGGCCAGGTTCCGGGCCCGGTCATCCTGACGCCGCTGTGCTTCGTTGGGGTCGCGTTCTTCCTGTGACTCGAGGCTCTTCAGGGAGTTCTCGAGATTATCCAAAAATCCCATTCAGGAGGTTGGATGTCTTTGAGCGAGTTTGGATACATACCCGTTTGCGCGATCAGCTAAAGTGGGTTTAATCATGACCTGTCCGAACTGTGGTTTGGCAAACCCGGACAATGCAAAATTTTGTGCGAACTGCGGAACCCAATTCCAATCTGGATTCAACGCCGCGCCGCCGCCCCAGGCAAGCTTTCAAGGTGCTGCTCCCGGTCCTTTTCAGATGGAAGGCGCACCGAGGCAGGGCAACTCACTGGCAAAGAACATTGGGCTTGGCTGCCTGATTTTCCTCGTCATCTTCCTGTTCCTTGGCCTTTCCTGCACGCGTGCCTGCTTCGGGCACCGCCGGACGTACGTGTATCGCCATTATTGATTGAGCCATCATTGAGTGAGGAAGTGAAGCCGAATGGAACTGCGTCCCCAAACCTACACGATTGCGGAAGCATCGGAGATTCTGACGCCCGCGCTTTTGATCTATCCGGAGATCGTGGAGTCGAACATTGCCGCAACGGTACGGCTGGCGGGCGGCGACCCGAACCGCTGGCGGCCTCACATCAAGACGGTGAAATCAGCGGCGGTACTGGCGCGTCTTTTGGCAAACGGCGTGGTGAATCTGAAGTGTTCGACCACCCTGGAATTGTTGCTGGCATGCCGTAGCGGCGCAGCGGATGTGCTGCTGGCATTTCCGGTGGTGGGCGCTAATGCTGTGCGCGCGGTGGAGATTGCAAGAGAGTTTCCGCAGACCAGGGTCTCAGCCCTGATCGAGACAGCAGAAAGCATTTTTTTCTGGGCGAAGCAGGGCGTTGGTGTCTTCCTCGACGTGAACCCGGGAATGGATCGAACGGGCGTCTCTCAATTCCGAATTGAAGCGGTCGTGGCGCTGGCGAAGGCGGCGGGAGAAGGCTTTCGCGGACTGCATTATTACGACGGGCATATGAATGCGGCGGATTACGCCGAGCGTGAGAAGCTGGCGCATCAGGGCTACGATCAGCTAGTGCGTATCGTGCAGCAGCTTGCCGAGGACGGGATCCCGGTAGGAGAAGTGATTACGTCGGGAACGCCTGCCGCGCCTTGTGCGATCGCGTATCCGGGGTTCCGGAACTCTACATTCATTCACCGCATTTCACCCGGGACAGTAGTGCTCAACGATCTGAACAGTCTGAAGCAGTTGCCGGGGTACGGGTTTGCTCCCGCGGCGGTGGTGCTTTCAACGGTGGTGAGCAAGCCGGCCGCAAATGTCGTCACATGCGATGCCGGGCACAAGGGGGTGTCAGTCGATTCCGGAGTGCCAAACTGCGCCGTTATCGGCTATCCGGGATTGACGCCGCTGAAGCCGAGCGAAGAGCATTTACCGATTGAGGTGAGTTCCGGGACCGCGGGGCCGGCGATAGGAGAGCAGATTTACCTGCTTCCCAAGCACGTTTGCCCCACGGTCAATAACTTTGATGAGGCGCTGTTTGTGGTCAACGGGCGTGTTCAATCCGCCGAGTCCATCGGCGCGCGCGGGCACGAATCGTCTTACGGTTTGCGGCTGGCCGGTGGCACGACCCCGTTCATGCGGGCATAGACGACCGCTTGCCCGTAATGATCGAGCGAGTGCGAAACGCTCTCGATGGCCAATGCACCGCGGGTGGTTGAGCCCCATTCCACAGTCAGCTCCGACGCGTAGTTGGCGGCGGTCAGCGACTGCATGGCCTTGTGCGAATGGGTGAACGCAACCTTCAGATAATTCACGATCGCGTCCTTTCCGCGGAGCGATGCCGGGCCGTTCTCGTGTTCTCCAGTATCGGGAGTTTTTTCGCCCAGAATGGTGGCCGCAAATTCATCCAGCACTGTTGCGATATGAGACATCTGCCGGCCGAAGGTGCGCACCCCTTCAAATGAACCCTGGGTGGGAGCGAAATCGTATTTGTCCGCCGGCATGGCCTCGGCCAGTGAGACGACTTCGCGCTCCACCTGCGAGAGCATGTGATCCTGTACGCCGGAAATGGATCCAACGCCGGGCGCTGTGCCGGCAAATGCCTGGATACCGGAGAAGAGGGTGAGGGCGGCAGTCAGTGGAAGTATGTTCATCAGTGATCCCCGCTCCAGTGTTTCACAAAGAGCTCGAACATTTTCTCAGTATTCTGTTGTAGATGAGTACCAGGCGTGCGATGCCCGGCGGAGCTACCGACCGGAGCGCTTTACCGAAGGGCGAGAACGGGCGTTGTCTTTGCCGGTGGTGCAGCCTGGAGGTGCCGGCCGGCCGTTTGACCTTCTGCTCCGACTGGTGCGTGGAGGAGTGGAAGCTGCGCAGCAATCCAGGGCACATGCGGGAGCGAGTGTTTGAGCGGGACCGGGGCGTGTGCGCGGTTTGCGGGATCGACTGCGTGTTGGAACTTCGCCGAATCAAGCGGCTGCGCGGAGTCTCGCGAATGAGAGCAGCTTCCGAATGGGGGATGGGCAGCAGGAAGAGCCTTTGGGATGCCGACCATGTCGTCCCGGTGTCGGAAGGCGGGGGCGAGTGCGACCTTTTGAATATGCGTACGCTTTGCCTGAAGTGCCACCGGGTGCATACGGCGCAACTGCGGAAGCGGCGGCTGCAGTTGCGTTCTTCCACCTGACGCAGCTAAAATCAGCGGTCCGAGGACCCCGCATTCACCTTCCGGGCGCTTGGATCGGTGCTGGTCTGAACCTCCGTCTGAGATGGCTTGGAGCCCAGACCAGCGGCAGCCGCGGCGCCGGATTCGGTAGTGGTTCTGGCGGCGTCTTCGTGTTGCGCCACGGCCTCGCCGTGAGTGGCGTTTTCCTCCGGATCGTTGTCTCCCATGTTCGTCCCCTTCCCATCTTCAGGAATAGCAGACTTCGAGCGCCGATACGTCCTGTAGAGTAATGGAACGTGAGCAAGCGCGGCGAAAACCTGCAAGGAGCCCTGGAACTTCTGGTCTTAACCACTTTGGATCGCGAGCCTCATCACGGTTTCGGCATTACCTCGTTTATCGCCGAGGCCTCGGAAGGGTTGCTGAAAGTGGAGGAAGGCTCCCTTTATCCGGCGTTGCACCGGCTGGAGAAGGCCAGGCTCATCGCAGGCTCGTGGAGCGTTACAGATAATGGCCGTCGTGCAAAGGTTTACCGGCTGACCGAGGCGGGAAGGACTCGTCTGGAGGAAGCGCGGGACACCTGGAAGACGGTGGCGAAGGGCGTCAAGAAGGTCCTCAAGTACAAGTAAGTCAAATGGCTCGGGCCTTCGTACGCTGGACAGTCAACGGAACCTGGTAGACCTCACGGAATACTTTTGCGGCGCCTTCATTGGTGGTCCAGACTTCCAGGTCGACATCTTCTTGGGCAAGAACCTGTAAGACAACTGCGCCGTCTTTTAGTCCGCCGCTCAGGTCCTTGATTCGTTGTCCTTTGCCCCGATCGAGTGAGTCGGCCATGCGCAGCAGAGGCGTGAGGCTCATGACGGCGCGCTTCGATTCCGCATCCAGGACCTGAAAATGGGGATGGCGCGACTGGGGGAGTGACTTGCGGTGGAAGCGGCAGAGCGCGGCGACGGTGAGGCGTTCTTTGTCGGTGAATCCGGGCAGGTCAGAGTTTTCGACCAGGTAGGCGGAGTGCTTGTGATGGCCGGTGTTGCTGATGAAATGTCCGACGTCGTGCAGAATGGCGGCGCACTCCAGGAGACGTCCGGCTTCGGGGGGAAGTTTATGCAAGGGCTGGAGAATCTGGAAGAGGCGATGGCTGAGAAAGGCGACCTGCTTGACGTGGTTGAGGGAGACGCAGTACTTTTTGGCCATATCTTCCGCGACAGCACGCTGTTCTTCCTTGAGTTGAGAGAGTTCACGGCCGACCCCCCGCGCGGCGAGGTCTGCGATGATACCGTCGCGCACGCCGGCGGAGCAGTAGAAGATCGATTTCAAGTCGAAGAGTTCCATGGCGCGAAGGAAGACGGCGGCTCCGGCGGTGACGATCTCGGCGCGGCGAGGTCCGATGCCTGGGATTTTACGGCGGCCGGTGAGATCGCTCCTGGAGAGAGCAGCGAAGAGATCGCGAACCTGGTTGAGGCGGGCGCTCTGCCGGTCGGCCTCGTCCCGTTTGGCGCGAGCGATTCCATTGGCGGCGGAGACAATCGCCGCGGCGGTGGCGGAAGTCACGATGGTACGGGCAAACTTCTCTGAGCCGTGCTCCTTTTGAAAGGACTCCAACTTCTCGTCAATGTAGGCTTTGAGGCGATGCAGTTCCTCGGCTTTGGGGGGATCGCTTTTCAGAAACACTTCGGTCAAGCGGACGGCCCCGAGCGGTTTGGAGACGGCGTCGATGAGCTGACCGTTCTGACTCACGATCAACTCGGCGCTGCCACCGCCGACGTCGATGGTGAGGGTACGCTCCTTGGGGCGATGCCAGCGAGCTTCCACGCCGAGATGGATGAGTCTGGCTTCCTCCGCCCCGGAGATGATCTCCACGTTGGCAGCTATGGCGTTGCTTGTCCGCTGCAGAAACTCGTCCTGATTCGACGCATCGCGGACGGCGCTGGTGGCGACCGCGCGTACGGCGACGATGCCCAAACGGCTGTAGCTGGCGGACATGCGCGCCAGAGTAGCGCATAGAAAGTTAAGGGCCTGATCGCTGATCCGCCCGTCGCGGAAGACACTCTCGCCGAGGCGCGTTACCTGACGATCTTCTGCCAGAACCTTCGTTTCGTCACCCACTACGTCAGCGGCCATCATGCGGACGGAGTTGCTGCCAATGTCGATAGCGGCGTAGCGGGGCATACCCGCCTATAGTAAACGAGTACAACCTGCGCTTTTTCGTCCCTAAACGGTAGACTGAAAACAAAGCAGATGAAGCTATTTCGAAGCTCAATCCTGGCCACGTGCGCCTTTTTGGCGTCATTCGCCGCCGTAGCTGGCGAGAAGACTCCCGCATATTACCTGCACTCGGGGGATCGCGTTGTCTTCTATGGAGACAGCATCACCGAGCAGCGGCTTTACACGATGCTCACCGAGTTGTATGGCGTGACACGTTATCCAAAGCTGGACGTCACCTATGTACATTCGGGCTGGGGCGGAGATCGGGTTTCGGGAGGCGGGGGCGGACCGATTGACGTTCGTTTGTCCCGGGACGTGTTCGCGTATAAGCCGACGGTGGTTACGATTATGCTGGGGATGAATGATGGCCGGTATGTGAGTCACACGCCGGCCGATGACCAGGTTTTCTACAAGGGATTTCAGCACATAGTGGAGAGCTTGAAGCAGACCGACCCCGGGGTGCGCATCACGGCAATCGAGCCCTCGCCCTTTGACGACGTTACCCGCCCGATCACTTTGCAGCCGTCGGGGTATAACGCGGTGCTGATGAATTACGCGGATTGGATTCGCAAGTACGCAGGAGAGAACGGACTGACGGTGGCGGATCTGAATACGCCGGTGGTGGGGATGCTGAAGGAGGCCAACAGTGCGAACCCGGAGGCGGCTCAGAAGATCATTCCGGACCGTGTTCACCCGAGCATCGCGGGCCATCTGATCATGGCGGAGCAGTTGCTTAAGAGCTGGAACGCGCGTCCGATCGTTTCGCGCGTGGTGATTGATGCCAGCACGGGCAAGGTAACGGAATCCACCTTTGCACGGATCAGTGACCTGCATGCGGGAGAGCCGTTTGTGTGGACAGAGATGGACGAAGCGCTGCCTTTGCCGTTCGCACAGATGCTGGCCGGGGATCGCGAGGGGACGCTCGGTCTGGCGATCCACAGCTCCGATGTGACCGAGGCGTTGAATCAGCAGCCGCTGAAGATCAGCGGTTTGAAGTCCGGCAAATACAAGTTGACTATCGACGGCGCGACAGTTGGAACCTGGTCTGAAAGTGAGCTTGCGAGTGGGGTGAATCTGGCAGTTCTGGACACGCCGATGACGAAACAGGCAATGGACGTGCGCGACTGGACGGTGCGTCACATTGACATTCATCAGTTCCGTTGGCGCACCTTGCAAGTGCCGTTGCAAGAAGCGGGGATTGGCGACGTGGGGCAATCGATAAAGGACCTGGATACGACGGAAGCCGAGGTAGTGGCCCATCAGCGGGAGGTCGCGCAGCCGAAGCCTCACGTGTACCAGTTGACTTCAGCGCAATGAAGTTTCTGTTGAAGCCGGTCAAGCACCGCTACAAGAACTGGATGGATCAGTGGGAGAACGAACTCTGTTTTCGTTCCACGGATCGGGTTGTCCGGCCATTCGATTATGGTCTTGAGTGGACGAGGAACTGGCCCTCCGCTCAAGGGTTCCCGCTGGACGGCCAAAGCCCGAGTGAGTATGTGATCGAGCTGAACCGGCGGACGATTTCGGACAGTGAACCATTCTTCGGGTACACGAAACCGACCGACTTCAAGCTGGAAGGGGACTGGCTGCAGTTCACATCGCCTTTGGAGACGCCATACCCGGAGAACAACGCTGCGAAAGCGCTCTGGTTTCCGGCGCGGACCGGCAACAAAAAGGCGGTGGTGGTGCTGCCGCACTGGAATTCAAAACTGCCGCAGCAGAATGCGCTTTGTGCCGGGCTGCAGCGGCTCAACATCTCCGTTCTGCGCCTGAGTTTGCCCTATCATGATGCGCGCATGCCGGCCGGTCTTCACCGGGCCGATTATGCGGTGTCCGCCAACATCTGCCGAACCATCGATGCCACGCGGCAGGCGGTGATTGATTCCCGCGCCTGCTTTGACTGGCTGGAGCAGCAAGGTTTTACCGACCTAGGCATTGTCGGGACAAGCCTCGGCAGTTGCTATGCGTTTTTGGCGAGTGCGCATGATGCGCGGATTCGCGTAAACGTGTTCAACCATTGCTCGACCTATTTTGCGGATCCGGTGTGGGAAGGCCTTTCAACCGGGCACATCCGGGAGAGTCTGATCGGCAATATCGATCTGGAGGCTCTTCGGAAGATGTGGCTTTGTATCAGCCCGCCGAGTTATTGGGAGCATTTCACGGCGAAGAAGAATCACTCGAAGTTCATCTATACGAAATATGACACGACGTTTCCGCTGCATCTTTCGCGCGAGGTGATTCAGGGAGCGCGTAAGCACAAATGGAAGCACGATTCAAAGGAACTGCCATGCGGTCACTACACGATGGGCGAGTTCCCGTTCAAGTACATCACTGGCTATGAAATCTGCTCGTTTCTCAAACGGAATCTGTGAAGTGGCTATCCTAAAAAAGTTAAGTTTGTTCTTCGCCAATCCATGAAGAGTGAAAACAGATCGCCGCGCATTCGACTGAAAAAAGGTCTGACCAGGTTTCTTCCGTTATCACTGCTCGGCGCGGGCCTGCTGCTGACGGGGGAGGGCGTTGCATTTGGACAGTCGGAGGGAGGCTCTTCCTCCGCCGGGGCAGCGGCGAATGCGATTCCGGCACAGTCGACGCCTGCTCCGCAAGCGGGCGACCCGTCCTATCGCGGCAGCGTGCCGCAGGGTACCGCAACGGCCAGCCCCATTCCCTTGAGCCTGGGCGAGGCCATCGATCGTGGTTTGAAAGCGAACCTCGGATTGTTGACCAGCCAGCAATCGAGTCTCGAGGTGAGAGCGCAGCATTACCGGGCTTTAAGCGCTCTTCTGCCAACTGTCAGCGGGCAGGCAGGCGAGACGGTTCAGCAGATCAACCTGCAGGCGGTCGGGTTCCTTTTCTCGTTTCCGGGGATCACGATCCCGAGCATTGTTGGGCCTTACTCTTACCAGTCGGCAACCGCGAGTGCGACACTTCCGATTTTCAACTGGAGCGCGATCAGCAATTTCAAGGCGTCGCGCGAGGATCAGAAAGCGGCGACGCTATCGGTGAAGAACGCTCGCGATCTTGTGACGCAGGCGGTTGGGACGGCATATCTGCAGATCATTGCGGATATGGCTCGGGTGGCGGCGGTTCGGGTGGAGATTGAGGCGGATAATGCGGTGTATACGAATGCGGTGCGGCGGCATGATGCAGGTACTGCGATTGCCCTGGACGTGCTTCGATCGAATGTGCAGCTGAAGCAGCGGCAACAGACGCTGGTGGCGCAGAGTAACCAGCTGGAAAAAGATAAGTTGACGCTGGGACGGATCATTGGCCTTCCGATCGGGCAGGAGTTTACGGTGGCGGATCCGACACCGGCGATTCCGCTGGCAGCAATGTCGCTGAAGGAGGCATTGGCGAAGGCGTATGAGAACCGTCCTGACTTCCAGGCGGCAAAGGCGCGACTGGTTGCAGCACAGTTTTCACTGCGGGCAGCAAAGGCAGAGCGGTATCCGATTCTTCAGGCGCAGGGATATTACGGCGACGAAGGTCTGCATGAGTTCTCAGACTCGCATGGAGTGTTTCAGATGACCGGGTCGCTGCAGTTCAACATTTTCGATGGCGGCCGGATCAAGTCCGACATTCTGGAAGACACAGCAGAGCTTCGGAACCGCCGCAACGAGATGGAGAATCTTCGCGGGCAGATCGACTATGACGTTCGAAACGCATTGCTGGACCTGAGGTCTGCCGCGGACCAGCTGGATGTTGCCAAGAGCAACGTGCAACTGGCCAACGATTCGCTAAAGCAGTCGCAGGACCGCTTTGCCGCAGGTATAACGAACACGGTCGAGGTAGTCCAGTCTCAGCAACTGGTGGCGGATGCCGAAGACAGCCTGGTATCGGCGCAGTTCCAGTACAATGTCGCGAAGGTTTCGCTGGCGCGTTCGCTTGGCCTTACGGAGCAGAATTTGAAGGCTTACTTCAACCAGCAGCCGTGACGTTCGCGCGGGACCTGCATTCGTTTGCGGAGCCATGGCGCGTTCGCGTGGCGCATTGTTCGCTGGCTCTCGAGGTCGACTTCGCGCAGCGGCAACTTCATGGGACTGCCACGCTGAGTGTTGATCGCATCGATCCTGCTGCACCGCTGGTGCTCGATACGCGAGACCTGGTGATCGAAGAGGTGACTTCCGGGTTTACGCTGGGGAAGCGCGATCCGCTTCTTGGCACTCCGCTGACGATCGAACTTGGTCCTGGGGTGGATTCGGTGACGATACGGTACTCGACCAGTCCAGACGCCAGTGGTTTGCAGTGGCTCCAACCGGATCAAACCGCGGGGAAAGAGTATCCGTTTCTTTTCAGCCAGAGCCAGTCGATTCATGCCCGGAGCTGGATTCCGATACAGGACTCACCGGGCGTCCGGCTCACTTATGACGCACAGATAAAAGCTCCGCGGGGTTTGCTGGCGATCATGAGTGCGGAACGCGAGCCGGGCACGAATCACTTCAAGATGGATCTGCCGATTCCGGCTTATCTGATTGCGCTGGCGGTCGGAGCGCTTGAATATGCGCCGCTGGGACCACGCACGGGAATTTACGCGGAACCGCCGGTGCTTGCATCCGCAGTGAGTGAGTTCGCGGATACAGAGAAACTGGTGGAGACTGTCGAAAATTTGTATGGGCCTTACCGGTGGGGGCGATATGAGCTGCTGATTTTGCCCCCGAGCTTTCCCTTCGGTGGGATGGAGAACCCGATGGTTACGTTTGTGACGCCAACTGTCATAGCGGGCGACAAGAGCCTGGTGAGTTTGATTTCGCATGAGCTGGCGCATTCCTGGTCGGGCAATCTGGTAACGAATGCGACGTGGAGCGACTTCTGGTTGAACGAGGGCTTCACGACTTATATTGAAAATCGCATTCAGGAAGCGGTGTACGGGCGGGAGCAGGCACTTATGGAGCAGGTGCTGGATCGGCGTGAGGTCGAACAGGAGATGGCGGCGTTTGAAGCGAGAGATCAGATCCTGCATATCGACTTGGCGGGACGCGATCCGGACGAGGGGTGCACACGGATTCCGTATGTGAAGGGCGCGCTGCTGTTGCGGTTAATGGAGCAGACGTTCGGGCGGGAGGCATTTGACGAATTTATTCGCGCTTACTTCGAGCGGTTTGCATTTCGAAGCATTACGACCGCGGAAGCGATCGAATACATCCGGAAGGAACTGCTAGGGAGATATCCGGAGGAGTCGCGCCAGATTTCTTTGGACGAATGGATCTTTGAGCCTGGGCTGCCCACTTCTGCTCCGGTGGCGCGGTCTGCATTATTGGAGGCGGTCCACGGAGGAATCGCGAATGCGCGGGAATGGAACACGCAGCAGTGGCTGGAGTACCTGCAGACATTGAAGCAGCCGGTGGACCGGCGGGCGATGAAAGAGCTGGATGATGAATTCCATCTGACTGCGTCCGGCAACTATGAAATTCTCGCCGAGTGGCTGTTATTGGCGATTCAAAGCCATTATGAACCGGCTGATGAGCGGCTGTATCAGTTTCTGATGACGGTGGGGCGCATGAAGTATTTGCGGCCGCTGTATGGCGCTATGAAGAATTCGCCGGAAGGGCGAAAGAAGGCGTTTTCAATCTTCGCAGAGGCTAAGTCGAGCTACCATCCAATCGCGCGGACAGCAATCGAGCGAGTGCTATTTTTCGAGCAGAAAGTTCCCGGCAAACAAGGTATCGATTCCTGAAGAGTAGAAACTGCGGACGGCATCACGGGGCGTGCAAACGAGCGGATCGCCGAACAGGTTGAAGCTGGTGTTGTAGAGAACGGGTAAGCCAGTGGACTCGCCGGCAGCGGTGAGTAGCGCATAGTAGAGCGGGTTTTCGGCTTTGCGGACGACGTGCACGCGGACCAGATCGTCGGCCAGGACCGCGGCTCCAAAGGTTTCCCGGTACGCGGCCTTCACCGTGCCGACTGTCGCGAGGAAGGTCGCATTCGGACCGACTTCGAAGTACTTCGAAGCGACTTCCTCCGGTACGGACGCGGCGAATTTTCGGAAGCTTTCACGGTGCTTGATGTAGACGTTCAGATTTTCGGTGGAGTATGGGTTGAGAGGCGAGGCGAGTATGCTTCTGTTGCCCAGGGCGCGCGGACCGAATTCCATGCGGCCCTGCATCCACGCCACGATCTGGTTGTCATTCAGCGCGGATACAGCCTCACCAATCAGTTCGCCTTCGGTGGGAAGGAAACGGAATCGCAGCTTGCAGTTTTCGACGACCTGTTTGACTTCGGCGTGAGAGTATTCGGGACCAAGGCAGAGCGTTTCGAATGGAACCCGCTGTTCGTGCCCAAAGAAGTTGTGATGGACATAGAGCGCTGCACCGAGGCTGGTTCCAGCGTTGCCCG
>CBAAAA010000054.1:0-15028 GCA_964658695.1 uncultured Solirubrobacteraceae bacterium
GGGTGATCTGGAAAAGTCGCAGCAGCAGACACAGGCACAGGTGGGACAGGTAAAGGCCACTGCCGATCAGGCCAATCAGGGCGTTACCGACGTGAATGGCCGCGTGACCAACCTGGATAATTATCAGCCAAAAGAAACGGCTACCGTCTATTTCAAGGTCAACAGTACCACTCTAACCACGGATGCGAAGAAAGATCTGGATGATCTTGCGCAGAAGGCGTTAGCGGAAAAGGGCTACATGATCGAGGTTGCCGGGTTTGCCGACAAGACCGGAAATGCGGCGCTTAATCAGGATCTCAGCCAGCGAAGGGCGAATGCGGTCATTCAATACCTGGAAGAGAACGGCGACATCCCGATCCATCGCATTCTGACTCCCAGCGGTCTCGGCACCTCTCACGAAGCGGCCGACAACAAAACCTCGGCAGGTCGTAAGCTGAATCGCCGGGTTGAGGTAAAGGTGCTGGTGAATCAGGGACTCGTTTCGGGTGCAGCAAGCGCCCAGGCGAGTCCAACTCCCTCCGGAAACCCAGCCCCGCCTCCGCAGCAATAGAGTTGATTGCCTGGATGCGTCTGTGGCGCGGAAAGGAGCGGAGCAATATCCGCCAGGTTCCGCTTCCAGACCATCCAGGTGTGGCGCTTCTTATAGATTCCCCGCTCGTGCCGGAGCACTCGGATGAGTCGTCTCGCACGTTACTTCCTCCCTCTGCTTTTCGTGTCCATCGTCGAAGGCGGATCCTCCGACCGTCACTTCATTGTGCTCGACCCCGGGCACTCGCACGCTGCTGCCGTGTTTGCGAGTGATCATCCAGGTCTGTCCAGTGACGTCTATGTCTTCGCCCCTAAGGGGCCGGAAGCAAACGCCTTTCTGCAAAGCATTTCCGCGTTCAACCGTCGTTCTGAGAACCCGACACATTGGACGCCGAAAGCTTTCCTCACACCCGATTTCCTCGCCGGCATGTTACGCGAAGCGCCCGGAAACATAGTCGTCATCACAGGCCGCAACAACCAGAAAATCAGCCAGATCGAATCCAGCCTGCGCATCGGCCAGAACGTTCTCGCGGACAAGCCCTGGATCATCGAAAGCAAGGACTTGCCTCGCCTTGATTCCGCCCTAACTCTGGCGGAGCAGAGCCATCTCATTGCCTACGACTGCATGACCGAGCGCTTCAACATCGCCTACCAGATTCAGCGCGAACTCATGCGCGATCCCGATGTCTTCGGGCACCCGCTCACCGGAAGCGCGTCCAGTCCAGCCGTGCTTCTTCAGAACTTACATTCGCTGGTAAAGCTCAGCGGCGGGAAAGTGAACCTGCGTCCCGCATGGTTCTTCGATGTCCGACAGCAAGGCGAAGCGATTGCGGACGTCGGCACGCATCTCGTCGATCTGGAGATTTGGTCGCTCTTCCCCGGCCAGGCCCTTGACTACCGCCGCGATATCCGTGTCGTGAACGCCGACCGTTCGCCGGTTTCTTTGTCGCTTCCCCAATTCCAGCGCGTCACGGGCGACTCAACCTGGCCGCCCTTCCTTCAGGATAATGTCAGGAACGATCATCTCGAATACGATTGCAACAACAGGGCGCTTTTCACTATCCGCGGTATCTACACCGCAATCAGCGACCGCTGGGAGTACGAATCAGCCGGTGCTTTGAACGACACCTACCTGGTCCTCTATCGAGGCACACGCGCCACCATTCGGGTGATGCAGTCGAAGCTCGAAAACTATGTCGCCGAAATCGACGTCATCCCAAATCCCGCGCAAGATCGCGCGTCCCTGCAGGCAGCTCTCCAAAGGCGAATGAATACGCTTTCGCCTACCTTTCCCAATCTCTCCCTTCGCGACAACGGCCAGAACATGCGCGTTGTCATCCCCCCGGAAGATCGGGACCTTCGTGGTTCCACATTCGACCAGCTCGTCAACCGCTTTCTGTCCTATGTCCAAGATCCGGCGACACTTCCGGCCTGGGAAAAGCCAAACATGCTCGCCAAATACTATGTCACCACCAAAGCTGTTGAATTGGCGCGCAAGTCACCTGTCAGTCAGGCTCACTAGTTAATATCTCGCCGCTAATCTTCTCTTTCGTTCCGCCCCCGTTAGGCAGGTTGCAGCCCGAACCGCAAGCACTCCGGACAGCTCAACTGACAACATGAACTTTCGCTGCGTGCGCGACTATTCGTAGCGCAGAGCGATCATTGGATCAATGTGCAGGCTGCGGTGCGCCGGTACGTAGGAGGCGAGTAGCGCGATCACAACGAGCAGTGTTGTAACCGCTAAGAACGTCAGCGGATCTGCAGCGCTCACCGAAAAGAGAAGGTTCGTCATCAGTCGCATGAGACCGAACGACACAACGATCCCGATGGCAATTCCAGCAGCGGCGATTCTCAGTCCCTGCGCAAAGATCATCCGCAATACCATCCCGCGCTCCGCCCCAAGCGCTACCCGAATTCCGATTTCATGCGTGCGCTGCGCCACCGAATAAGAAATCACACCATAGATCCCAATCGTCGCCAGCACCAGCGCCAGACCGCTAAAGAGGGCCAGAAGAATAAGCGTCAGTCTTCGCGTCGCCATGGATTTCCCGATAAGATCTTTCATCGTTGCGATCCCGAAAACAGGCTGATCTTTGTCAATAGCCGCAATCGCGGACCGGATCGCCGAAGTTAATGCAGCGGGATCGGTCGCCGATTTCACCACCAGGTTCATGTCACCCGTGACAGCCTGCCGGTAGGGGATGTACACCTCGAGCCGCGCTGGGTTTGCCAGACCATAGAGCTTCGTATCTCCCACCACGCCGATGATCGTGATCCATTTCGGTGCCTGCGTAGGGGAGGGCCGGTCAAACATGAATCGCTTTCCCACCGGATTGGCGTGCCCGAAGAATCGACGGGCAATCGATACATTGATCATCCCCGCCTGCAGAGATTTCTCGCTATCGGTCTCTGTAAATCCACGGCCGTGCAGCAACGGAACGCCCAATGCGCTGAAGTAGCCGGGACTCACGATGTGTATATCCGGATGTGGAAAGTTGCCTACCTTCGGCAGCGGCATTCCTTCCACTGTGATGTCCGAACGCGAATGGTCATCTGTCAACGGGACTACCGTCCCCAGCGCCGCAGTCTCCACTCCGGGCAGAACGCGGCAGCGCTCCAGAACCTGCTCCCAGAAGTGCAGAATGTTAGCATCCTTGCCGTATTGCGCCGTGTGCAGACTCATCTGCATCGTCAGCACCCGCTCTGTCTGAAAACCGGGATCAACCGACAGCAGGCGAAAAAGGCTTTGCATCAACAGTCCTGCGCCCACCAGCAGAACCAGAGCCAGCGCAATCTCGGAGGTCGCCAGAATGGAGTGCCAGCGATTCTGTTTCCGGCTCCCGCTCATCGCTCTTCCGCCGTCCTTCAACTCCGATTGCACATCCGCCTTCGCAGAAATCATGGCAGGCGTAAGTCCGAAAACCAGCGCTGACAAAAACACCAATAAAGCCGCGAATAGCAGCACCACGCCGCTTAAACTGACAGTCGCTCCGCCCAACGCTTCGACCGGAATCAAGCTCGCCATCGCACGAATTCCCAGCATCGCCAGTCCCAGACCCAGCAGGCCGCCGCTAAAGGCAAGAACGAAACTCTCCATCAGCAATTGGCCTACGATCCTTCCCCTTCCGGCCCCGATCGCGAGTCGTAAAGCGATCTCCTTCCTGCGTCCCGCACCCCGCATCAGAAAGAGATTCGCCACGTTTGCGCAGGCGATCAGCAGTACAAACATGACTGCGGCAAACAGAATCAGGATTGCCGGACGCACGTCACCAATGAAGTGCTCTCGAAGCGGCCGCAAAGAGACGCCGAATTGGTCGTCCTCTTCGGGGTATTCTCGCGCCAGCCGGGCCGCAATCCCGCCCATCTCCGCACGCGCCTGCGCCAGACTCTTACCTGCTGCCAACCTGCCCATGACAACCAGGTCTCCGCGTTCCCCTCTCTCGGTAATGCTGGCGTTTTTCGTCGCCCACACACCCACTGGTTCCACTACATCCGTCTTATCGATCGACCGAAAGCCTGGCGGTAGTATGCCGATGACCGTGAATCCACGGCCGTCCAGGGTGATCGTGCGCCCAACTACATTGCGTGCGCCCGCGAAGTGCGATTGCCAAAACTCATAACTCAATAGCACCACTGGCGCCGTTCCCGCCCTCTCCTCCGCGGCCTCAAAGTCACGACCCAGCAAAGGATGCAGTCCGAGCATCGAAAGGAAATTCGGAGAAACCGCTTCGCCGCTGATGTTCTCCGCCCGTTCAATGCCGGTTAGATTGAAGCTCGTCTGGCACACCGCGCTCATGGCGAAAAACACGCGATTCAGCGCACGCCAGTCCTGATAGTTGGGATATGAAACAGCCACCGACCCAACCTTCGGGGTAGTCTCATTGAGAACAACCAGGCGCGAAGCATCTTTATATGGCAACGGCCGTAACAGAGCGCCGTACACCACAGAGAAGATCGCCGTGTTCGCGCCAATGCCAAGCGCCAGCGTCAACAACGCAACCGACGTGAAGCCCGGTGACTTGCGCAAAGTTCGCACCGCATAGCGAAAATCCCGCACCAGTGTTTCCAGAAGATGCACGCCGCGCGCGTCACGGCACTCCTCCTTCACTTGGCCCAGGCCACCGAATTCAATCGCGGCGCGCCGCAATGCCGCATCGCGCGGCAACCCGGATTCAACATACTTCTCAACCTGCCGCTGTAGATGAAACCGCAGCTCGTCGTCCAGGTCTGCTTCCGCCGGCTCTCGCCGGAACAGGCGCCATATACGAAACCACAGATTCCTGATCATGGCCGCGCTCCCCTTCTCCTTCTACAAAAAGAGTATAACCGCGCTTGGTGGAAGTGCAAGGTAAAACGTGTCGCCTTGGCAGCAAGGTTCCTGCGCCCGGATGATTACCTCCGGTACTGCTCGTCAACTGAATTGGCCCATCCAGTCAACTACCTTTGCCGTCGAGCTCTTCTTCGATTTGCCGGCTCCCAGGGCTGGTCGGCGTACTAATGTTTGTCGCCATCGGCTAAACTCGCGAGCATGGAGTCCTCAATGCCGACACCGACGGTATGACAATCATCAGGAACATTGCCCTATGGTTGGCTTCGGTATTGTTTGCCGTCAGCCTGTTCAGCATCCTCTTCGGCGCGCCCTCGTTCTTCCTGGTCTTTCGCATCACAATGATCTTCGCGCTTCCAGTGGCCCTCCTGTACCTGCCCGTCGTCATTTCGCTGCGCGACGCGGAGTGCAGACGAGTCTGGACCATCCTGGGAAGCGGAATTCTGATCGGGCCGGCCTGCCTCGCCATCTGGGGATTCATCCTGGACGCTCGCGGTATGCCTCCAGACTGGCAGGGTAGCGACATTGGCCCAAGCGCGGGGGCGTGTCTTGTGTTCGCAGTGATCGTCGGCTTTCTCGCGACATCCTTCTACGTAATTGCTCTGAGGTTCATTCGCTGGGAATCGCGCCTGCGCAATCGCTGAGCGAACCAAGCACCGCAAGCCAGCCAGTTCCGTGCAGTCGCCCGCCGCACCTGCTTGGGGCGCTGTTCAGGAAAACACGATTCAACCTCTGACCAGCGAATCAAAATACGCGTTCAAATGCCGCTGCGCATGAACCAACGCCTTCGAACTCCGCTCCAGCCGGCTCATCATCAGCGCTCCTTCCAGGCACGAAATCACAATCGTCGCAACGCTCTCCGGATCGGCATCTTTCCTGATGTCCCCCCGCTTCACTCCCTGCTGCACGATGTCCCCGAGCCTCTTCCGCCAGCCGCGTAAAGCGCCGAGCGCCCGCGTTCGTAGCGCCGCACTCCCGTCATCGGCTTCCACGGCCGTATTCATCAGCGGACATCCGCCCGGAATGGCCGAACGAACCTCAACGAAATTCGCCACATACCGCTTGAGCCTCTCCAGCGTATTCTCAATCTCATCGAGATGCTCTGCCCGGGCCTGCGAAGCAGTCCTCCAGGCGTAATCGAAGGCCTCTTTCGCCAGTTCCTCCTTACTCGAAAAGTGCCGGTAAATCCCGCCCTTCTCCAGTCCTGTGGCCTGCATAATGTCCTGCATCGAACTGCCTTGGTACCCGCGCTGATTAAACACTTTGGCCGCTGCCATCACCAACCGCTGCCGGGTTTGCTCGCCCTTGGTCATGTTCTTTTCACGCTCCCTCACGATCCCGAAAGATGATCAAAAAAGACTAAGCGGTTTCTTTGCATGCTAGCAACCATTCTTAAGAGACTAGACGGTCTCATGTAGCCTGTCGGAGAGCATTTGCCAGACATCAACGCAGTCAAGCCATGACTCGCGCCATTCCCGTCACCCTTGCTACCTCTATGGAAACTGCTCGATACCGCCATCGCGAATGCGGCTTTCCCTTACATTGCGGGCGGCCTCGCCGTCAGCAGCGACGATAGCTGCTGGTCTACTCGTTGTTACCAACGAGAGAGAAGATTGCCCCTTGCGGATCCTCGGCCTGGATAATCCAACCACCGCCTGGCACCTGCACCGGACCATTGGTGATCTTCCCTCCGCCGGATTTGACACGTTCGATGGCTGCTTTGATGGAATCGACAATGAAATAGAATGTCCAACTGGACACCGGAACATAGGGGGCCTTGAGCATCATGCCCCCGTCGCCCATCGGTTTGTGGTCACCCTCATCGAAGATGCGATAAGTACCCATTGGGCCCATGTCCATATCGCTGACCTTACTCCAGCCGAAGAGCTTGTTGTAGAACTCAAACCCGCCCTCGAGGTCCGTTGTGTAGAGTTCGTGCCAGCCGATGGTACCGGGGGTGGGTGGTGCGGGGCGTTCCGGCGAAGGCATCGCGGGGTGCGGGGTAAAAAGCACAATGGCAGCGCCCTGCGGGTCGGACATGACCGCGAAGCGAAGCATGCCAGGAACGTCGGTGGCGGGTCTCAAAAGCTTGCCGCCGGCTTCGACAACCTTCTCGATGTGAGCATCGACGTCATCGACGGCGATATAGCCTATCCACGAAGTGTGTCCCGGGATGTGTAACATGCCAGCGATGCCGGCATTGCCAAGATTGAAGGTGGTGTACTTCATACCATCCGCACTCGAGACCTCGCTGGTTGCCCAGCCAATAACGTCAGAGTAGAACTGGCCGGCCGCTTTTGTGTCGCTGGTCATAAGTTCGTACCAGCCGAATTTTCCTTTTGGCGTAAACATTCGATATTTTCTCCGTAGATATTATCCGTTATGGCAAAAGGGCTCTATCTTCCTTGAGCAAGCACACTGTGCTTCGTCCACTATCAACTTGTAACTCGCAGCCGTACGTCCCTCGCGTATGAAGCTGCAGATGCCGGCCTGCTCAATCCGTATCTCGCCGCCGGCATACGGCGAGTAAAAAACGCAAAAGAGCAGGGAGTTCGAATGGGGAATTGGCTCAAATCCCTTCGCCAGCCTGCTTTGGGAGAGAATGCTCAGGCGTAAACAATCCTAAAAGTAATCGCGTGTTCGCTTGGGAAGCCTCGAGGGGGGGCAATGACCAGGCCATCACCTGTCCGCTTCCAATCGATTGGTTCCGCAGAGCCAAGTAGTTCGACTTTTTTAATCTTGTGCTCACCGAAGACCTCCTTCGAGCTCAGCGACGAAATCTTTATTTGTGTAGTTGTATGTCCCATCACGAAGGCATACAGAATACCGGGCTTGGCCGTGAAACGGATATCATTGGCGCTCAGATCTTTACGCTGCTTTTCATTGAAATGTTCAGGGGTACCATTCATCCCGGCATTGCTGGCGGTCGTCTGCATGGCCGGTCCTTCGCCGAAAAGCTTCCAGGGACGAGTGCCATGAATCGCTTCGGAGTTGACCTTCATCCATGCTGTGATGTCGCTAAGAATTCGCAGTTCCTCGTCATCCGGCATGCCGCTGGCTGGCAAAGGAATATTCAGCAGGAGGTTGCCGTTGCGGCTTACGATGTCGACAAGAAGATCGATGACAGTTTTTGGGCGCTTGTACTCGATACCGCGTTTATAGTGCCAGTCACCAATGCACGTGTCGCTTTGGAAAGGGTGTGCTTCGATGTTGTCAGTGACTCCGCGCTCGACATCGAGAGTGCACATGCCCGATT
Organism: uncultured Solirubrobacteraceae bacterium; assembly: GCA_964658695.1. Classification (GTDB taxonomy): domain Bacteria; phylum Acidobacteriota; class Terriglobia; order Bryobacterales; family Bryobacteraceae; genus Bog-105. Next base: position 8,112 of record CBAAAA010000054.1, read on the forward strand.
CACTTTCGCTCCTGCGTTTCCCGGTATAAACGACTTCCATCTTGCCGTTATGCCAGCGCAGGCTCTGGTTATAGTAATGCGCCACCAGCGAACGTCCCCAGCCCTCAAAAGGCACAGGTCCGTCTTCATAGTAGAGATCGGGTTGGTGCTGATCAATCAGATCCTGAGCTCGAAGAAACCACTCTCTTTTCCAGTCATCGCTTTCGTTCCCTTGCTCCGCCCATGCTTCCCTTCCTGGTGTGTGCGGCGGAAAATACAAATCGAAATTTGCAGGATCGTTACCGTCGTATCTCACGCCGGCGTATGGACCTTTCTTATCGGCTCCCTTGTTCGTTTGCCACCAGTTGTAGCTCGCCCAGACATGCTCGCTGACCCCAAAGCGTAAGCCCGCGTCGCGCGCCGCCTGCCGCCATTCCCCCACAATGTCTCGTCTGGGTCCCATACGAACCGAGTTCCAACGGTGATTGCGTGAGTTCCAGAGATCGAAATTGTCGCAATGTACACCCATGCTGACGAAATATTTCGCCCCGGCGTCGGCATAGAGTCGGATGAGCGCCTTGGGGTCGAAGCGTTCTGCTTTCCATAAGGGAAACGTGTCTTTGTAGCCAAACTTAGAAGGATGGCCGTAGTTTTTGTTGTGGTATTGATACTGCGAAGTTCCTTCGATATACATGTTGCGCGCGTACCAGTCGCCCTGTTCGATAGCTGAGGAGGGGCCCCAGTGGGCCCAAATTCCGAACTTGGCGTCACGAAACCAGCTGGGACATGAGTACGACCTGAACGTTTCCTGTTCGGATGAGAAGGGCCCATCTTGAATATCGGGTTGTGACTTTGCAGATTGGCCTGACAGGCGGCCGAGGCAAGTTGCCGCGCCAAGAGCGGCAACCGTTCGCAACATGTTCCTTCGTGTGTGCATTCTTAGAGCTCTTCGAAGGTAAGCATATCGGGTTTGATTCTCAGAAGCTTGCGTCTAACGGTTACGCGGGCGGTTTGCTCGGATTTACGAGGAGATAGTCAGCGTAAAGGCCCTGGCATCAATCTTCCGCGACCAGTCTTCACCAACTCTGCTTCCGTCAGTCGTCCGCACGAGGAGGAGGCTCTGCTGCTCGGGAATCGCGTCGCACGACGTCGACGAAACGCCTCACTGCCTCAGGGTTGCGTAGTACGTGGAGGGTCGCATGAGTTGCGTAGTTACCGATCGCTTTCATGAGAAGCGGGCGGCTCTGGCGGCGATACTGCACAAGCCAGAGCCAAAAATCGGCCCGCTCGCGTGATCGCCGGATTGCTCGCCAAGCACATCGGAGGAGTAAGAAGTCCAGGAAAATGATCGTATCTGCCGCATGCAGCCGAACTTCAACCGCATCATACGGGCCCAGGTCACCATCGATGATCCATTCACTCGCCTCTACAAGCCGCTCCTGCATCTTGATCCATTGATCGCGCGGTGTCGCGGCAAGACCTGGCTGCCAAAAGACTTTGTCCAGCTCTATCAGAGGTAGCCCGGTGATCTTGCTCAGCTGAATCGCAAGCGTCGACTTGCCGGAAGCTCCCGGGCCGAGAATCACCACACGCCTCACATCCAGAGGCTAACGTCACGGGATCGGCTATGTTGACTCGGGCAGCCTTTGAATGAGGTTGAATCACCTGAAGATCTCCGCCGATACAACGAGACGTTACACCGTGGGCTCGCGAATCTTCGGGACATGCTTAGGGAGCGAATGATGAGGTTTGGACCTGGGCACTCGCCGCAGAGGAAAGTAGCTGATTGCCGCCCATGATGTTGGCTTGCCGACGGGCGCTGGACCTTACAAGATAGGGCGCGCTGAAACGCTGTTCGCCCTGTTGCGGATTGTCATCGGAAAACGAGCGAAACGGAGGTTAGACCTCACTCCCGGAAAAGTGCCGATGTCGGAAACTGGCGGGCTAATAAGAGGCTTGGGCTGAGTGGATGATGTCCGTCATTCGGCGATGCCAATCCACATCCCGCCACATGCCTGCAAACTGGGGCCCGGCGAAATTGCTGGTGGCTATGGCGCTCCAGCGTCCCGTCGCGGCAGATGTTCGGACGCCCAGTTCACATAGCTGTTTCAACCAATCCCATTCGAGTAAGGGCCAGTCCTTATAATCGACTAAACTCCAGCATTCGGTGGTTATGAGCGGCTTTCCGGAAACGCGAGACCATTCAGCGCACATCTCGATAGATTCCTTCAGTTTGCCATCCCAGTAATCACGTTTTTGCATATAGACGCGTTTGGCGTTGCTGACCAGGTTTTCATAGCCCCTGGGATCAAAGCGCTCGTAGTTATAACCAACCTCCTCGTAATAGCCGGGCGCTTGCGCCATCCAGATATGCGGCTCCATGAAGTCGAGCATGCTGACATCTTGCTGCTTCCATTCGCCGAACTCGCTCGTTTGCGAAAAGGTGTAGTCAAGATCCGGGTAGCTACTGCGTACCCCCTCAATTGCGCGCCGCATCCAAGCGCTATTATTGGCAGACGTTCGCTTGAACCCCTTCGGGAGAAAAGGCGCCCAGACGTCGAGTGGCCATTCGTTGCATAGATCGACGTAGAGGAGGTGGGGGAGCAAGCCCGCTTGAGCGACGGAGTCGAGCGTGAGCTTCCAGATCCGGCCATGCTCTTCCGGGGTGTGAATGCTCAGTAATGTTTCAGCCTTGTCGTGCCGGAACCAGGTAGATAATCCGACGCGCAAGTTCCGATCCGCGCATTTACGGATAAACTGATTGAGATTCGGCTGCACCTGTACGCGGTTGAGGGCTGGGCTGCCCCAATCCTGAGTGCTCCAGCAGGGGATCAATTCCCAGGTTGCATTGGGCTCCGCAGCTAATAAGTGAGGATAAGCGTCGATGCGAACGGCGTCATAGCCACGCAAAACAAGTTGATCGAGCGCCAAATCCCAGTCCTCGTAACCAGCTCCCGACCAGCGCCGCTCGAGCCAAGAAAAATCCCACATGGTAATAGCGAGAGGACGTCGGATGTTACGTAAGCGTGGAGGTGCGGTTTGTGCAGCCGCGGTTTCGTCCGAAGCTTTGACGGCGGCGCCTGCGAGACCCGCGACTGAGCCGGCAAGAAACGACCTTCGATCCATGCATGCGTTTTATCACGATGGCAGTAGCATCAGGTTGAAATTCCACCGCCGGGGTTCGTACGGGGACTGAGACGGGATGACGTGTCGAGGCAAATGCCTTTCCTGCTTAAGCGTGCGCCTTGTGGGCTTCTTGGACAAGGCCAGCGCGATTGCTGATTTCGTTCACGATTGTTTCAGGGACAAAGATCTTCTCTTTCCTCGACTGGATACAGTCGATCGTCGTCAATAGAAATTCCTGCATGCTTGCTAGACCTCCTGGTTTGCTATCGACAATCGCAAGGTATCCCCGGCGCCATCGATCTTCGTCCGCGGCGAACAGCTCAACCGCATAAAGGCCTGCCAAGTATTCCGCCACGGGATCCAACACAAACTGGATGTCCGTTTTTGCCGGAGCGATTGTCTCAATAAGGTGCAATCGCTCTTCCATGTGCAGGAGCACGTCTTTATCAACCGACGGTTGTTTAAGGGTAGGCGAATGTTGATCAAAATATGTCTGCAGTTTTTGCTTACTGGCGCGCCCCGGCCGGAACGAGGTGCCATACACTCCCATGCAACGCATTTCGCTGCAAAATGGACAGCCGTGTCCGGAAAACGACCCGTGGCCGGCTTGCGATTCAATTCATTCACATACGCGAGTATCAAATCAGGGACCGTACTGGGTAAGTCGCCCAGCGGGCGACCGGCTCGACAAAAACCGATCAATGCCTCGGCATAAAGCCTCGCTAAAAGCGGAGTGATTCCGCGCTCCCCGCCCACAAGAAGAGCAAGTCTTCTGCAAGCGTCGAACAACTCTGAGTCGGGCAGCGTAATTTTGGCTTGAGAGAGATAGGCATTCATGAAAGGCAGCAGGCGATTGCTATCGACTCGCATGGGACGCATATCCGAATGCCAGACGAAGCCCAGACTGTTTGCTCCTCGCGATGTAACCAACAAGGCCGAAATGGCGAGGTCCGAACCCAGGGTATTGAAGTTCTTCCAATTCTTGTCATCCGCGGAATCATCCATCTCCGACAGACCGTCGAGGATGACGAGGATCCGGCCCGTTCGGAGGAGCTTGTCCAGCAAGCCCTGCGGGATTGGTTCGGCGGCTCCACTTAGATCCTGCAGCTCATGAAGAATAACTTCTTTTAGTGTTACAACGCCCTTCAGAAGCTGAGATCCGATCCCAGGTTCGATTAGCACCGGAATCATTCGACGCGAAGTACACAGGCGTTTCGCCGGATCGGCTTCCATGGCCCAAATCGCGATCCGACAAGCGAGTGTAGTTTTACCCAACCCACCCTCCCCGTTGATGCGCAGGCACCAATGCCCCTCTGAACAAACGTTGCGCAGATCCTCCGGGCTAATATCCGGGATCGGATCTGCTCTGCCTTCGAACATCACTGGTAAAGGAACGTAAGTTCGCCTGTCTCTAACGGTGTCCCGTTTCGAAAACCTGGGAGTTGCGGTTTTCAAGCGTTCGTCGACCCAACAATCCAGCACTACGGACGAGTAGTGGAAGAAACCAATCAGTAGAAAATATTTGAGCGGAACCCTCGCCTTCAACAGCCAGTCTGGCATTTCCACTTCCCTATCCGGCCCTATGGCTTCATTCATCGACAAGATACGAAGCGGCCATTTAGGCAAGAATACGAACCGTAGGAGCAAGAAGGCGAGAGAGTATATGGAAAGAACAATGAGACCGCAAGAGACAACCCTGTGACGTGCCCATAGTCGAGGCAAGAAATGTCCCCGCCGTTGGGTAAGGACAGCTTGGACTTTATCTAAGGCGCCACTTGCCTCATCAAAAGATGGCTCTCCTTGCTTGCTGACGCTTAGCGCGCGCTGAAGCGCTTCTTGGGATTGCTCGAGGTAGGCAATCAAATTTGGATCTTTGCTCTTGGCCGTATTCTCGACGACCAACCCCAGAGCATGGGCTACGGGCGCACGAACATTTGCATCGTTGTCCGCAACAGCTTGGATTAACGCCGGGAAGGCCGCCATCCCGGATACGAAACTCTCACTTGCGGAAGCAGCTGCGGCCCTGACATCGGGGTTAGCGTCCCGCAATGTTGTGAGTAGAACGGGCAGCGTGTCGCCAATATCCGGCCTTATGCGCGCGAGGGCATACGCCGCAGCCTTTTGTACTTCACTAGAGCCGTTTATCAGGGTGCTTCTAAGTGCCCCAGCTGCCGGGCGGGCAGGCGCTCCGATCTGTGCAAGGGCATAAGCCGCCGCTTGTTGCACAGACGGATTCTGATCTCGTAACGTCAGGGCCAACTCTGGCTCCGCACTCCCCGCGGCCTCTCGGAATCGTCCAAGCGCGGCGCAAGAATCGATCTGTATCGATTGCAACTCACTGTTAGGGTTAAGGTCACTGTACCGAAGCGCGCTCGCAATGGCTTGAACCGGCGGCGCCGTTTTGGTTCCAAAAACCGCGGCTTGTCCCAGTAACCCGAGTGCTTCCACTACTGCCCTCTTCACCGTCGGCTCAGGGTCTGAAGCGCGGCCTGTCAGGACGGACAGCGCTTGCTGAACCTCTTGAGCTTCAGTTCTCGTGCGCAGCGCGGGCGCGAGACGCCCAAGTGCATAAGCGGCAACTGTCCGGGTTTTCGTTGCGGGCGATTGTAAACCGTCTATCAGAACTGGAAGGGAGTTCACAATATCATCAACGTCTAAATTCCTTACAGCGTTTTCTGCAATATGCCCGATCGCATAGATGATCGTTTCTTGCAGCGCACTCCCTTGTTTTACATGCTTTGCGGTGACTACTAGTTCAGGGAAGGCGGATTGAGCTCGAGACCCCATGTCCGCCAGAGTTTGAGCAGCTGAAATGGCGGACGGGCCAGTTCCTTTTAGTTTTTTTTCTACTCGCGTTAGATCATCATCTGCTTTATCTGTAGGTCCAATTTTCGTTTGTGCAATGCAGAACTGGGCAACGACCAGCAAGCTGATCCCCTTGTAGAGCCGGCGTGCCGCTTTGCGGCGAAAACATCTAGCTACTGGGAGGATCATACGGTTTTTAAACTTTTTGCCGAGATGAAGACCGCGCCAGGGAAGCGCCATACAATTCGTTCAGGTGATATAAGACTCTAACATCGATGGCGTGAAAAGTGGCTGCTATAAGTCTAAATTCGCCGTCGTTGGGGATCAGGACTTTAAGAGCTTGCCAATAAGATGCGGCGGGATTGCTAGAGTAGCTTTCACTGTTGTTCCGGATTGCGGTCGAACTAGACGCGATTCGGAAAGTGACTTGCCGAAGGCGGATTTGCGAGCAAAACCTCGTTGGGTGCGCTGTAGCCGCCAGACCAAGTGAGTACCAGCAGTATTGTTGTTGACGACTTATTTAGCGGTCATTTCGGAAGGCGCGAGTTTGTAATCCTGTCTTCAGTAGCCTCTTTGAAGGCGTCATCGAGCGAGCCGCTGTCGCGAGCAGGGGACGCGTTGAAGCACAGTTCGGCAGAACAGAACGCTCCCGTTGGTTTTGACGAGACGAGTTGCGCCACCCAGAGCTTTCCACAGACCGCACGACACTGTCACAGCTTAGATCCCTGTGTCGGAATCCATGTTTCAGTTTGCACGCAATCCGAATCTACCGGGGCCGCGCGATTGCGGGCCTTCCTATAGCGGAAGGGCCCAGTCGTCCATTTCTACGCGCAGGGCGAGGTCACCGAGCGATTGCCCGTTCGAAGCGGTCGCGGAGATGCGGAACTGATGCCAGCCGGCTATTTTGCTCGCGGGAGCCACGGCCCGAACGCGGAGGAAGTAGCGCGTATTGGCGGCAACTGTCGCAGAACTGAGGGCGCTGACGAGTGTCCAGCCTACCGGTATTT
>CBAAAA010000055.1:0-14842 GCA_964658695.1 uncultured Solirubrobacteraceae bacterium
ATAAATGTGGTGTACATCGTCGCCGCATCGGCCTCAGGGTACCTTAACTGGCTACGTTGCGGAAGATATTTATAGTGCGAAATTCCAATGATCAACGCGTAGCCGCGCGGCACAGTGACTTGTCCGGAATTCTTAGACCGTAGGTCGCCCTTTTTCAACTGAAGGTCGCGATCCTTTGGGGCCGGGTCTGCAGGTGTGCTCTGAGCCGGAAGCATGCCTGGATTTGCAAGCAGGCCGCACAAGAGAAATAGTTCGATCACTCTGATCCTCGCAGTCAAGCCGGCCGCCTACCGGTGATCCAGCTTTATATCCAAGGCAATTCGATCGTCCTGTGGGTGCGGCGAAATCACCTCATCAACCACATACGTGCCGTTATCCTTGCCTCCACTCTCGGGTGTCAAAACGAGATCGCGGCTTTGACTCTGCTCTCGTAAATGACGGACCAAAGCGTCGTCGATCCGGACCGTTTTGTCCGGGACGGCCGCGCCCGGGTTATCCTGGCCAACCGGCTTGGCAACGCTCGACTGACCAACGCCTGACTGACGGGTGAGCCTATCCAGACGTTCAATCGGCGCACGGGATAACAGCACGAAAAGCCGTTCCTCTCCCGGATGATCGTCCACAATGAAACTGTCCGCCGGGCCGGGAATCTGATAATCCACACTCGCCGTGATTACATTCTTCCCGCCATAGATCTCCGGATTCGGAAATAGAAGAGACCAGCCTCCGGTTGATCCCTGCTGGACAATGTACAAGTAACCCTCCCGGTTGGAGTTAATCTTAAGCCGGACTTCATCGTTAGCACGAAAAATTGTATCCGGGCGAACTTCGGTGTATACTCCATCCCGGGTCCGCCTCAGAAGAGCGTAGCGGATTCCAAAGTAAGAGGTCGCCGGTTCGGCGGGATCATAAAACAGGTCCCGCGCATTACGAGAAGAGTCTTGGGCGGAAGTAAGCACTCCAAATGAAGCCCAGGATAGAAGTGCGAACAAACGGAGCAGATTACTAACAACGCTCACACCACGAGACCTTACACCAGATCGCAGCAAAATGAAAGGACGAATTGTGGCTGAATTCGGATGGAACATAAATCGGGGCCCCTTATCGCTGGGAATCTACGGTCAGTCCCGCTCCCGCACGTTTGGTTCCGATTCAGTGTTGCCTTTGGCCCTTCACTCGCATACCAAATCGGGAGGCAAGAAACATGTCCCTTTCCAGTGATCGGGTTGCGCTAGTTTTCGCTGCAGCTCTCTGCTTTGTGTTTACGGATGCGGGTTCAGGCCAGCAGAACGAGCTCAACCCAAGCGCCCGGGATGCGTTCTGGTCTGCGGCAGATCTCGTCGGCAAACCCCCACCTCCGGGGCCGAGACCGCATGTGACCGCCAGGCCAGACAAAAAACCTATCAATTCAGGCAGCCATCGCGTAACGGTTAACGATCCGCTTGGCTTGCGCTATTCACTTTTGAAGCACAGACCGGACGGAACCTTCGACGAAGTCTCCCCCGCATCTGTTTTCCAGCTCGGGGATAAGATCCGGATGAAGTTAATGCCCAACCAGGCCGGCTATCTCTACATCATCCAGCAAGGTTCTAGTGGCGCATGGAGCCTTCTGTATCCCCCTGCGGGCACCGAAGGAACCAACCGGCTCGAAGCTGGACAGGAATATCTCGTCCCATCGCGCGGGCTCTGGACTATTCAAGGCATCCCCGGCCAAGAGAAGATTTTTGTCATGCTGACCCACGAACCCGAGGCCGACTTGGATCGGGTCATTTCCTCCATACAGGGTGTAGCTCGCGGAATTGATACCAATGCGGACCCAATCGACCAACGGGCTGCCGACAAAATCGGGGCGGACATAGCACGCACGGAGGAGGGCTTGCGACGTGATCGTGATCTGGTATACACCGACTCGGATGACGATCCCGATGCGCTATCCAGCAGCCGGCTATCTGGCGATAAAGATCAGGCAACTTATGTGATCAACAAGCTAACGCAATCCGCTGATCCGAAAATTGTCGTAAACGTAGTGCTCCAGCACCGATAGGCCGCCCTCTATCAACTATGAAAAACATTCGCCTGAGGCCTTTCCTGAATGCACTTGCAATAGCCATCGCGCTGCAGCCGATCGCCAGAACTCAGTCGGAACTCAATCATCGGATCGACCTCGTATTGGAGCAGAAAAAGGGCGATTCCACCCAAGCCATGGATCCAACCCACGTCTTTTCTCAAGGCGATCTCATTCGATTCCGCCTGCGTTCTGGGGTCAACGGGTTTTTGTACGTGCTTAACCAGGGTTCATCGGGAAAGTTCGAGCAGCTATTTCCACGCGACGAACTATTACAGAGCAGGCACATCGCTACCAACAGCGATTATCTGGTTCCAGCGTCCGGTAATGGCTGGTTTGCCATCAAAGATCCACCTGGTTTCGAGACGGTCTACTTTCTGATCTCCCCTCTCGATCTCGGTAAAGCGCTCCCCAATGCCGCGGCGCAACTCGAGAATGCGCCTGTGCCCCAAGCTGATCCCGACACGCCAGCGCCGGGGCGTCCTCGCTGTGACGACGAACTGTTCAAAGCGCGTGGCGAATGCCTGGACCGGGATGCCGGGATGAAGCCGATTCAAAAGGGCGAAGTACTGCCGGAGCGGCTTCGACTGATCGACCCTGCTACCAGTCGGGACCTTGTCGTCGTCCAGGAAGAAAAGGACACCTCTGTTTCCTCCACGAAGCCCTTTGCGGGACCCACGATTTATCGCTTCAGGATCGCTCATAAATGACGCCAAAGGTTCGTCCGAAAAAAGTCGATGGCTAGAGATGTATTTATCAGCTATAACTCGGAGGACCTGGTTTCCGCCGAGCGTCTCCGCGAACTTCTGGAACGCAATGGAATCTCCTGCTGGATCGCTCCGCGGGATGTTCCGCCGGGTCATCCCTGGCCCGTGGCAATCGCCGACGGAATTCGACGCAGCAACGTCCTTCTGCTCGTTTTGTCCCAGAATTCGAGAGATTCCAAGCAGATTGCCCGGGAACTTGAACTCGCCGACAAGAGTGGCCTGCGCATCCTGACTTTTCGCTTGGGAAATATCTCTCCACCCAAAAGCCTTGAATACTTCCTGACAAATCTTCAATGGATCGATGGCTTCGGATCGCAATTTGATTCCGGAGCCAGGAAGCTGATCGACAGTATCCGCCACAGTGACTCGTTTCCCGCACCGGCCACCGTAGGACACATCAACGCTGGAGACGAGCCGATTTCTGGTTTGTCAACAGATTCGCGCAAAGGTCCAAGAAGGCGCATTTGGCAATCCACATCCGGAGACTCGAAGCCCAGCCGCCATTTGGGCCGTAACCTCGCCATAATCTCTGGAATGCTCCTGCTTGCTGGAGCGATCGCCTTTCACTTCTTTGACGGCCTCAGAAAACAAAATCAGATTGACTTACTTTTCAAGACCGGGATTGAAGATGCTGATAGGAGAGATGATGTCGCCGCAATCGCCTCTTTCTCACGGGTCCTGGATCTCGACCCGGACAATGCAGCCGCCCTTCAGAATCGCGCTGAGGCATATTATCGGGAGAAGAACGAGGATTCCGCCTTGCATGATCTGGATCGGGAGATGCTGATCAAAGGTGCCCGGCCGGAGGGTATTCACCTGTTGAAGGGGAAGATATTCAAACGCCTCCGCAAATACCCGGATGCGCTCTCCGAATACACTTCCTTCCTCGCTTCCAAGTCTGTCGGCCCGCGGGATATCGAATTCGCCGAAAAAGAGCGCGACGAAATCCAGTTGGACATAGATCTCGAGCCATTCACAAGGAATTGGTTCGATCAGTTCGACAAAGGCTCCACTGCCAAAGCTTGGGTTGACAGAACCAGGGAATATGGCTCCCCGAAGCACCGGACATTCGATCACTGTGCAAGAACATCGGACAATTCAGTCGTTTGCGCTTTCCGTTCGTCCTTTCAAAAGGCGCACTCCGTTACCGAGACTATAAAGCTATCGAAAGGGGAAGACGACGCGTGGACGGTCAGCGGCTATGAAATTAAATCCAAGTAACAGGTGCAAGAATGTTCCTGAACACGGACCAGCTTGAGTCCCGGCTCGCCGATGCCATTGGTGAGAAGTACGAGATCCTTCGCTGGCTCGGCGGCGGAGGCATGGCACAAGTCTTCCTCGCGCGCCACCGCGTGCATGGTGCTTTGTTTGCTGTCAAAGTTCTAAACGTCGGGCTGGCGCAGGAACCGCGAATTGTCGCTCGCTTCCTCCAGGAGGCACGCACTGCCGTGACTCTCTCCGGTCATCCGAATATCGTGCCCGTCTTTGACGTGTGCGAGCAAAACGGACTCAACTTCCTGATCATGCAATACGTTGAAGGAGAAGACCTCGCCGCCTTCCTGGCTGGACACGACAAGCTTACAACCGACACCGCTATTGACATCGTCCTTCAAGTGGCCGACGCCTTAGCCTGGGCTTGCTCTAAGGGAGTTGTGCACCGCGACCTGAAGCCATCCAACTTGTACTTGAACCGTAGCGGTCGCGTTATGATTCTCGACTTCGGTATCGCCAAAGCAATCGAGTCGCCAAGTTACACGCTCACAGAAGAACGGCTTGGCACACCTTATTACATGAGTCCGGAGCAGATTCGCGGAGAAGAATGTGGCACGCCTAGCGATCTATATTCCTTAGGTGTGGTCTTCTTTGAGCTACTGACCGGCTCGCGGCCATTCCGCGGTGATTCGAACCGCGCGATCGAGCAAGCCCACCTCAATCTTCCACCGCCAAACTTAAGAAAACTCGATCCCGCAATTCCCTCCCAGGTCGTCTCCGTCGTCGAAAAGTTGCTCTCTAAAGACCCGGCTAAGCGATACCAGTTGCCAAAGGACCTGATTGCCGACCTCAATCGCTACGGCATAGAGCGCCAAAATCATCCGGCAAAACGAACCGCCGTTTGGCCGCGGTCGTCATTCATCGGAGTTGCGCTGGCTGTCCTGCTGCTGTTGGCTGCCGGCGCTTACTTACTGCTGAGAAACGTCCACCCTGAAACTCGTGCCGATCGCACCCCGCTTCCCTCCCAAAGTCTGGATGGCCTTGGCGGGCGCATGCTACTGATTCCGGCCGGCGCTTTCAGCTTCGGAGATGACGATCCAGGTTCCCCAAACGGTAAGGAAACCGTTCAGATTGGAAACTTTTATATCGATGAAACGGAAGTCTCCAATCAGAGCTACAAGAAATTCTGCGACCAAACTGGACACCATACCCCTGTCTCTCGCAGCTTCACTCGAAATCCGGATTTCCCTGTCACGAATGTTTCTTTCGAAGATGCCCAGTCTTACGCAAAGTGGGCCGGCAAACGGCTCCCCAGCGAAAAGGAGTGGGAGAAAGCGGCGCGCGGTACTGACGGTCGTCTCTATCCCTGGGGAAATCAACTCTGGACCGATCCGCCGGAAGCCGTTCAACCCGTGCTGACAAACCCGGCGCGCCGCTCGCCCTACGGTGTCTACAATATGGCCGGTAACGTGGCTGAATGGACAACTTCACATTATCCAATCGGTGAAGCCGAGATCCGTGACATGACCCGGCTCCTGGGGAAAACTGCATTTTCACGTCAGTGGAGAGTCATCAAAGGTGGATATTTCGGACCTGACCCCCAGGCGCGGCGCGCTTGGAAAACATACATCCGTAGAGGTTTCCCCGAAGATGTTACTGTTTCAGGTGTTATTGGTTTCCGCTGCGTTTCCGACATCAAAATACGTCAGGTCAAGTAGATGTAACAGAATGTGACATTCTGCCCACCTACTTCCAAATTTTCTTGACTTGAGTTTGCATTTGTAATAAAGTTAACCTCCTATCGAAGAGTTTACGCGTGAGCAAATCGCATTTGCTTTGACGTCAGCGCGTGTGATCCGCGCTATTTTACGCATGTTCACGCGGCCCGAGCTGGCCGCGGAGGAGTTACTATGCACTTTCGAGCCTTCTTACAAAGCTTAGCGGCTATCTTGTGCTGGAGCTTAGTATTCCAGTCGTTCACATTCGCTCAAAACCCCGCGCAAGAGACTACGGCTATCGCCGAACTGAACATAATCGTTGTTCAATCCGAAGGAGCGCTCAACAACATCAAGCAAAGAACCGCTCGTGAGCCCATCGTGCGAGTCGAAGATCAGAATCACAAGCCCGTCGCCGGGGCCATCGTTTCGTTCGTTACTCCCAATCAGGGGGCAAGTGGAACATTTCTGAACGGTGCGCACAACATACAGGCGGTCTCCGACCTGAAAGGCGAAGCAGTTGCACGCGGATTCCACCCGAATACCGTAACCGGCAAGTTTGAGATACACGTCTCTGCCTCCTACGACGGCAAAATGTCACAAGCAGTGATCAGTCAAACAAACATTGTTGCTTCCGCTGCCGTGACTTCCACCACGCTAGGCCTTTCCGCAAAAACCTGGGTAATTGTCGCCTCCATCGCCGCGGCAGCCGGAGCAGGCGCGGGGGTAGCACTAAGCAGGGGCGGCTCATCCGGAACCACAGTTGCATCTTCCACGGCGACTGTGACTGCTCCACATCCTTGATCTTTCGGGGGAAACTCTATGGACCTCTTTCAACGGCCGATACCGGGAGTCGCATGGGGAGTTCGAGTAGCCATCTTTGTAAGCTTTGCCGGGACGATCTTCGCCCAGGGATTTGCGACTCCATCGCTCGGTTTCTTCTTTGATCTGCGCTCCGGAGAGATACGCAGCCTGTTTGGCATACCGGGGTCTGCTTCTATTGGGCCATCGATCCAGCTCGACCGCAAGCTAAGCTCCGCCCTGGTTTGTTCCAGCCGTAGTTTTGCGTTGGGCGTGGGCCGGATCGACGGCAATGTGGAACTCGTTTCCTTAGCGGAGGCAGCCGTCAATAACGCCACGCCCTTAAACGTCCCGCGAAGGCCCTCTCGCCTGTTCTTCAGCCCGGACTGCAGCTCTGCGGCTCTCATTTACGACTCAACGGCCCAGGCCGTCGTTCTATCGGGCCTGCCCGAGCGGCCATCTACAAGAATTGTAGATTTGAGCGTGTTGCCGACCGCGGCGATCGCGGTCGCTATCGATGATCCAGGAACAGCCCTGTTAGTGAGCACTTCCGCGGAGGGAAAGGGAGTCGTTGAAAGGTTTAGTAATGACGTAAGTGGTCCGCAACTGATCCTTAGTACAGCCGGGATTTCAGCGATGACTTTCCTCAGAAACTCCCCGGACGCGGTAATCGCCGATCCAATTTCTAATCAACTGTTCCTGCTCAGGGATGCCGCTGCCGGTCAGTCGGCATCGTCCTTAGTGGCGAGTAAGACCGAAGGCGTGGGGGACGCTGCCTCGCTGGCTGTCTCGGGTGATAACCGCTACGTGATTGTGGCTAATTCCGCAAGTGCGTCCGTGGCGATGATAGACCTGGAAAAACAGTCCGGTCAGGAACTTCCTTGTTCCTGCCAGATGAAACTCGTTTCCGCTCTCAAAAGCGACTCCATCTTCGCATTCACTGATAAGGTTGGGCATCCGATTGCCTTACTTGAAACGGCAGGCTTGGCCCCGCGATTAACGCTCGTTCCGGTCAAGCCTTGACTTCTGCCAATTGATTCATGGAGAACCCTCGTGTCTTTGTTCAGAAGTAGTTACATCATGTGGCGGAAGATCTTCTTTACCCTTCTGGCTCTTGGCGCAATGGCGAGTTATGCACCCGCCGCCAATCTTAACTTCATCAATCTGCTGAGCAACGTCACCATCCAGGCGGACACCGACTGGCGGGCATTCACGATTCAGGGATCATCCGGAAACCTCAGCTTTAATGGTTCGTACATTGCACTAAAACCCCGAGCGGTCGCCGGCGCTGTTGTTTATGTGGTGAATCCGGGAACCACTACCGTTGCAGCGAAGATCACAATGACCTTCAATTCCGACGGGACTGAAGAGTTCGTTAGCGGCACCTTCCTGGCTGCGCCGGCCGCGGGGAATCTGGGAACGCTTCCAACTGGCTTTACCGGCGTTCCGGCGGATCCAGCCACTCTGGTCAATATTCTAAACGCTTTCGAAGATCCCAATACCCACGCCCCAGTGACTTTTCCGAGCAACATTGCAATTCAAGTGCAGAGTCAACTGGCCCTGGCGATCACTTCTCCCTCTACCTTACCGGCAGCAGACTTGTGCATAGCCTCTTCGGCCGTCGTCTGCTCCTCGTACTCGTTCACATTCACCGCCAGTGGCAGCACCCCGATCACATGGAGTATCACTTCGGGTGCGGTGCCACTCGCTCTGAATAGTACTACCGGAATTTTGAGCGGTATTATTAGCGACCCTGCCGTCCTTCAAAACAATCGGCCATTCTTTCTCGTGGGTGCGAGCAACAGCGCTGGCTCCACAAACCAAAACCCATCTCTACTGATCAATTCGCAAATGATACAACAGAGGTCTGCGCCGACGAGTCTTCCAAATGGCATTCAAGGCGCACCCTATTCAACGGCGTTCAGGAATCCCATTGGAGGAACGCCTCCTTACACGTGGACCGCCACGCAAGCCGGCTCGCTCGCATTTCCCGCGTCGCTCGTACCATTTACTTCCGTTGTCTCAATAACCGGCCCTACCGCCAGCGGCGACCGCCTGATCCTCGGTAACGCCTCAAGCGCCGCGATCCTGCAAAATATGCCATCGCCGAATCTGCCTGGAGGCCATGAAGTATTCGCCGATGCGTCCATACAACTCGCGCCAGGCCAGTCGTTTTCGAACGTGTATGTTCCGACCGCTGCGGAGCGGAACGGTGACTTCTCGGATTTCCCCTTGCCGATCATCGATCCGCTAAGCGGAGTTGCGTTTCCGAATAACATCATCCCCGAAAGCCGCCTTTTCGGCTTGTATGCGTTTCGGGTCGCGTCAGGCCGCCTGCCCGCCGGCCTCGCTATGAGTTCCACCGGTGTACTCAGCGGAACGCCGGCGACCCCCGGAACCTTCGCACTGCCAGTTCAAGTTACCGATTCGGCAGGTGGCCCCACCACACTACTGGCCAATCTGCCGCTTGTAGTCATTCCCAAACTAATACCCACGCCAGTGCCCAACTTGCCGACAGCGGAAGTAAGCCAACCATATGCGTTTACCTTCACTGCTACCGGAGGTTCGGGAAATTACTCCTGGGGCGTAAATTCCGACGGAAGCCCTCTGCCCCCCGGATTGAAGCTAAGCGCCGGCGGTATGTTAAGTGGCGCGCCGGTCACACCCAACGCTTCAGCTGCAACATACAATGTTCTCCTTACAGTTACTGACGGGACTCAGTTCGCCAACCTCCCTGTGACGTTAGTCGTCGAACCTCGAGTGACTATATTAACTGCTTCTCCGCTGCCCGCCGGCCAATTTGAGGTCCCGTATTCGACGACACTCGCGGCCTCACCCGGCGTTGCGCCCTTTACCTGGAGCTTGCCTGCGGGCAGCTTGCCGCCGCAGGGCCTGAACCTTGCGTCCAGCGGCGTCATTTCCGGAAAACCTACGACCACGACCGGCGTCACACCATCTACATTCATTGCGCAAGTCACCGATGCTCTTGGGGCGACCGCAACGAAATCCTTTCAGCTTAGTGTTTCGGCTGCTGTGCCCGATATCACCATCACTGTCCCGGATAGCGTTACGGCGAACAGTCAGCAAGCGGTTGTTGTATCCGCCAGCTCCGCATATCCCACTGATATTGTAGGTACCCTGAATCTTACGTTCACGTCATCGGTCGGCGCTAAGGACGAAAATGTCGTGTTCATGGCGAACGCGTCGAATCAGCTGTGTTTCATCATCCCGGCAACCTCGACCACCGCACTGTTTTACACATCCACACAGTCATGCGCCACAACGCCGCCGGCTTACGTGTCTGCGATCTTTGGGTCAGGAACGACAGCCGGAACAATTGGCCTCTCTGTAAGTGGTCTCACGTCTGCCAGCCAGAGTTTCACTATCCTTCCCGCTCCTCAGTCCCTTTCGATTACGCCGGGGCCGCCTCAAATCGTTACTGGGCAGATTACCGCAACACGTAATGGCACTAATGGGCTTACGGTCGCAGTTACCGGTTTTTGCACTGCACGACAGGTAACCTCGGCAAAATTCAGCTTCACCGGATCGGCCCGGCTGAAGACGCAATCCCTGGTAATCGACACGACTGGGCTATTCGCTGGTTGGTATGGCAATATCGCGTCGCCAATCACGGGCTCCCAATTCACTTACACTGAGTCATTCGTGATCAGCGGCAACCCCTCTGACATTGCCTCGGTCAGCGTAGTTCTCAGCAGTCCGCAGGGCGGCAGCCAGCAAGTTACTGCAACGCTGAAGTAACCTTGCTGATGAACTCGGCTTTGCTTTCCTTCTTGGTCCTCGATGCGGACGTGCAGTGCTACACTCACGTTTTGGTCTCTCTTCTCTAAGCCCCGTAACTGATTTCAAGACCGATTCTCGCTGCTTACTGCTAACTGAAGATGGGAGTGACTGACGAAAAAGGATGGCTTACGGGTCCCTGCCTCTCAGCCGGCAAAATCCTTCCTCGTAGTTCCTGAATGGCGCAACTTATCTTTTTATGGAATATGTCAACTTAGGCCGAACAGGCTTGAAAGTTTCGCGGCTTTGCCTGGGGTGTATGACCTATGGTTCGCCCGAGTGGCGGGACTGGGTGCTGAACGAAGAAAACAGCCGGCCGTTCATCAAGCGGGCCTTGGAGTCCGGCATTAACTTCTTTGACACTGCCAACATGTACTCTGACGGCGCCAGCGAAGAAGTAACAGGCCGTGCGCTTCGCGATTATGCCAAGCGGGATGAATATGTTCTGGCAACCAAGGTCTACAATCCGATGCGCTCCGAACCCAATGGACGCGGGCTCTCCCGTAAAGCAATCATGACCGAGGTCGACCACAGTCTGCGCCGGCTTTCGACAGACTACATCGATCTGTATCAGATTCATCGCTGGGATTATGACGCGCCGATCGATGAGACGCTGGAGGCGCTGCACGACATCGTGAAGACAGGTAAGGCCCGCTATATCGGCGCATCCTCCATGTTCTCCTGGCAGTTTGCGCAATCCCTTTACATGGCTGACTTGCGCGGCTGGACGCGGTTCGTCTCCATGCAGAATCACTACAACCTGATCTACCGGGAAGAAGAGCGCGAGATGATTCCACTCTGTCGCGATCAGGGGATCGGATTAATTCCGTGGTCGCCGCTGGCGCGCGGATTCCTGGCCGGGAATCGTCAGAAGAACGGTGGCGAGACGGCGAGGTCCAAGAGCGATGCTTACGCAACCGAAATGTATTACCAGGATGACGACTTTGCCGTGGTGGACCAAGTGACCGAAGTTGCGAAAGTGCGAGGGGTGCCCAACATGCAGGTTGCGCTGGCCTGGGTGCTGTCGAAGCCGGGCATCACAGCGCCGATCATTGGCACGAGCAAGCCGCATCATCTGGATGACGCAATCGCCGCCCTTTCGCTGAAGCTGACCGAAGAAGAGATCAAGAAACTGGAAGCTCCGTACAAGCCGCATCGCATCCTGGGGCACTCGTAGTCGACAATGTAGGGAATGCGTTGGAGTTCGCTTTTCGTTCCCACTCTGCGGCAAGTTCCCGCCGAGGCTGAAGTCATCAGCCACCAGCTATTGCTGCGCGCCGGCTACATCCGCCAGCTTTCGGCCGGCATCTACAACTATCTCCTTCTCGCCCAGCGATCGCTGCTGAAGATTCAGCAGATTGTGCGTGAGGAGATGAATGCAATCGGCGGACAGGAGATCTACCTGCCGGCATTGAACCCCGCTGAGTTATGGCAGGAATCGGGCCGGTGGGAGGCAATGGGCGACAACATGTTTCGCCTGAAGGACCGCTTCGACCGGGACCTGTGTCTTGCAATGACCCATGAGGAAGTGGTCACCTCCATTGCGCGAGGGGAACTCCGCAGTTACAAGCAACTGCCGCAAATCTGGTATCAGATCCAGACCAAGTTTCGGGACGAGCCGCGTCCGAAGTCCGGTCTGCTCCGCGTCCGCCAGTTCATCATGAAGGACTCATACACCTTCGATATTGACGCGGCGGGCCTGGATGCAGCCTACGACAAGCACTACGAAGCATACCGTCGAATCTTCGATCGCTGTGGTTTGCACTATATGGTCGTGGAAGCACACTCGGGAGCGATGGGTGGCAGTCAGTCGCATGAGTTCATGGTGGCCTCAGACGCGGGAGAAGATCTGGTGGCTCATTGCACGAACTGCGGCTATGCGGCAAATCTCGAAAAGGCAGTTTCAAAGCACTCTGCGCCGCTTGCGCCGGACCCGGAAGGGGACCTGGAACCGGAGGAGTTTCACACTCCCGGCTTTAAAACCATTGCTGAAGTGGCGGGCTTCCTCAAGCAGCCGGAGACATCGCAGATGAAGAGCTTGGTAATGGTCGCCGATGAGAAACCATTGCTGATCATGCTGCGCGGCGATCATCAGTTAAGCGAGACAAAACTGCTGTCGGTTCTGGATGCAAAAGAAGCGCGGCCTGCACATCTGCATGAGATTCGTGAGTGGTTTGGCGCAGGCGCGGGTTCGCTGGGGCCAGTTGGCATTACGAAGCTCCGCATCCTGGCGGATAACTCGCTGTCCGGGCGTCGTAACATGATTGCGGGCGCGAACAAGGACGACTATCATTTACGCCATGTCACACCCGGCGAAGACTTTCAACCCGAGTATTTCGATCTGCGGCAAGTCGCTGCCGGCGACGCCTGCCCCAACTGCGGGAACATCCTCGAGCTCGTCAAAACCGTTGAACTGGGCCACATTTTCAAGCTCGGTTACAAATATTCGGAGTCCATGGGACTGCGTGTGCTAGGTGAGGATGGAAAGGAGTTCACGCCGATTATGGGCTCCTATGGCATCGGCATCGAGCGCGTTCTCACTTGTGCGGTAGAAACCATGCACGACAAAGACGGCATTTACCTGCCGCCTTCAATTGCTCCCTTCACCGTAGTGATTACGCCGGTGAACTACAAAGACATCGGACAGCGTGAAGCGGCGGATCTGTTGTATGCACGGTGCAGGCAGAGTGGCATCGACGCGCTGCTGGACGACCGCGATGAGCGGCCCGGTGTGAAATTCAAGGACGCGGATCTGATCGGCATTCCGTATCGAATCACCGCCGGTAAGAAGATCGGCGAAGGGAAAGTCGAGTTCACAAACCGTCGCACCAGGGAGATCGAAGAGGTTCTCCTGCACGATGCATTAGAGCACTTGAACAAGGCGCTCGCGAGTTAATCCACCAGCGCTTTCAGATCATTCCGAATCTGGCTCATCGAGATCGGCGAGCGCGTGTTCCATGCAAGAGACCATGCAAAGCCGCACAGCAGCAGTCCGGCGTAAACATAGGGCAGCGCTGAATAGGGCGCGGGCGGAACAGGGTACAGGCTGCCGAATACAGCGACACCCATGGCAATCACCGCGAGGACTGAGATCGCCGTGTCGCGTGCGGTGAGCCTTCCTCGCGAGCGCAAATACATCGGCGCTGCAACCGATACCAGGATGTAGGCGGTGAGGAAACCGAAGGTGGCGACGGTGCCCGCCAGGCCGTAAATATCCAGTCCATCCATCCCGCGCAGCATCAGAATTGCGAGCGGGAGTAGAGTTGCAAAGGCGCTCAGCAGTACGGCGCGATGCGGAGTTTGGCGGGACCCATGGGCAGCGCCTAACTGTGCGTGCATGGTTCCATGCTGTCCCATGAGAAATAGCACCCGCGCGGCGGCCGTGATACACGCCAGTATGCACGAAAAGAAACTGATCACTGCGCCGATATCGATGATGACTCCCAATACGGGTAACCCGGCTTTGCTCGCCAGAACGTGCAGTGGCGCCAGGCTCTTATCCAGACCTGTTGTCTCTCCCCGGAAGCCAAGCACTTCGGTGTAGGCACAAAAGACAAAGAATGCGCCGGCTAGAATCGCGCTCCAGGTGACTGCGCGCGGAATGCTTCTCAACGGATCTTTCGCCTCCGAGCCCAAAGAAGTGGCGCTCTCAAAGCCGACCAGACAGAAGATTGCGAGCACCAGCCCCATTCGCAATTTCTCCGGCGTAACACCCTGGAGCCGGAATTGGCTCATATCGGGATGGAAGCCGTTGCGAATCAGAATCCCAAAGGCCACAATGGAAATCAGCGCCACCGAAAGTGCCTCTAGCCCCAACATCAGCCGCACAGAGACAGTGACGTCGCAGTAGGCAAGCCAGGCCGCAAGTCCAATGCCCGCGATTGCCAGCAGCACCGGAAAGACTTGAATACCGGTAAGATCCTTAAGGATCACGTTGAGGTAGTTTGTCAGCCCTGCTCCAATTGCGGCGGCGGTGCCAAGATATGCAATGAGCAACGCCCAGCCAGCCACGATGCCCAACAAAGGATGCATGTGAGCAACGATGTACGTGTAGAGAGATCCAGGGGAAGCCGAAGTCCGGGCGAACTGATTGATGTTGAGCGCCACCAGCACAATGGTGACGGTAGATATGACGAATGCCAGCCAGCTACCCATACCCGCGGAGGCAAACACCAGCGGAACGGTCAATAAAGGCGCAGCAGTGGGAGCGATAAGAGCTACCGATTGAGCCAGAGTCTCGTTCGGGGAGAGTACGGCCGTCTTCAACCCGATAGCAGAAGCTGTTTTTCGTCCCGTAACAGAGCCGTTGCTATCTTCCATCCAGTTAGACTAGCATCAGAAATACAGTTTGTAAGTTCTACACGTACGCCACGTAGCGCCGTGACTTGTTAATAATCCCGCCCGTTTGGCGGCAAAGGCATACATGGCACAAACTAGCGAGCTTTCTTTACAAGAAGTTGACAGTACTCTTTTTGCGGGAGCAT
>CBAAAA010000056.1:0-8006 GCA_964658695.1 uncultured Solirubrobacteraceae bacterium
GAAACTAATCCTGCGAAATCAGGAACTTAGATCCGCTTGGCGCACGGCTGCCGCCCGGTGGCTCGTCGGTGACGGCAAATCCCTCGGGAACGGACACAACATCGCCTTCATCTAACTGAAGATAAGCATGTCCTGTTTCGTCCGGCACAAAGACACCTGCGCTCGTTGGCATCTGAGCCGATTTCCTTATGATCCAGAGTTGGTACTCCCGGCCATTTGGAAGGTCGTTGAGATTCGACGCCACCAATACCAGCTTCGAGTTTGGAACAGCCAGCACATATCCCAGACTGCCGGGAGACGATTGAGATCCTTGCAAGGTGAAAAGTCTAGCGCTCGGAGACGAGAGCAATAGCAGTAAATCCCTCCGTTGATCCTCAATACGCTGATTGCGGCCCAGTAACGCTTTGTATTGGGCCAGTTCCGCCTCCATCCGCCGGAGGCTGTCCTGAGCATTGGCTAACCGCGTCACGGCATCTGCCTGCCCGGCCACGGTGAGCGCTGCGCTATATCTGTCTGCTTGTTGCTGTTTCCGCTGTACTTCAAGACGCGAAGACGAGAGCTCCTGTTCAGACTCGGTCACCCTGCTCACCAGTTGTTGATTGTCAACCGAGCCTGAGGCGTGACCCGCATACCAGCCACAAACCGTAAGCATGGCGGCGATCGTGATAGCAATGGCAACCTGGGCCCATTTGGGCAGGTGGTCGCGCGATTCGACCACGGCGTCCTTCGGAAAGGTCAGGACGGATTTACTTAACCCGACGATCTCCTTTAGGCGTTCCTTGAAGTGCGAAGATGGTTCCGCAGTCGCTAAGGTGCTGGTGAAGACGCCCCACAAACGCATGCTGCGTCTCACGCCGCTTATGCAGGTGGCGCATTCGCTTTCTACGTGCCGGTTGATCGTCTGAGTCTCCCCTTCATTCAGCAGGCCCAGCACATAAAGATCGTAGCTTACCGGCGGAAACTCCTCGCAATTCATGGAAATTCCAGAAGCCAATGCCCTCGACCCTTTGAGTATACGCAGCAATTGCGGCAATTACGGATGCACGGCAGAACCGGGATGCATAAGGGAGACCAACCCTGCCGCGCCCCAGTTGGCTGGCTCTGATACTCGACCTTCACCGAATGGCGCTGAGAGCTCGTGAATCGTGAAGTGTGCTTCGCTTCCCCGTATCTCAACTTCGGTCTCCGCAAAGAACCAACCGCTTTCGTAGCGCTTGTTGTCTCGAAGGTGACCACCAGAACTGGCCATCGATATATAGTTCACAGAATTGACGCGGAAATATAGCTGCTGGTGAATATGGCCCGCGATGAAGTACTGCACTCGATACTTTTCCGCAAGTTGCTGGTAAATCGATTTCCGGTCTCCTAACAAAGCTTGTAGGATCCACGAGGGCCGGTGTGACAGAACGAATTTCAGCGGTTGCGCGGAGTGTTCGGACAGATCCTTCTCGAGAAACGAAAGCTCGTCCGCGCTGAATTGCTCCGTGCGGCTGTTATCAAGCACCGTGAAATGAGCTTGCCCGTAATCAAAGCTATAGTGAAGCGGACGTTTGGTGTAGCGTTCGAACGTCCGGGCGGAAGATTCCGACCACACATCGTGATTTCCCGGCGTAAAGAAGACCGGCACGCCACCCGCTTGCTTTTCGACCGTCGCCAGCACGCTCTGCCACTCGGAGATGGCCTTGCCGTCGTCGTTGCCTTGAATGGCATCTCCGACCGTCAGGATAAAATTGGGGTGGCTGGCTTTTGACTCGCGCAAAGCTTCTTCAAAAACCCCGGCTTGGGCGTCTCCCGTGCGGTCGCCTAGAATCACAAAACGAAAGTCATCGCTTCTACTATTGGCAAAGACAACAAGAGACACAACGCCGGGCAGTACAAGCGCTGCAACTGCTTTCAGCATTCCTCTACAGCACTAGCTCGGGGTCATTGGCGGCCTTCGTAATACGAAGAAATCTTCTCATAAACCTCAGGCGGAAAATCCAGCGACTTGTAAACATTGCAGGAATCTGTACCCTCGCTGGTATCGCAAATTGCAAAATCCTGCTTGTTCATCCAGTCCAGGATGCGCTCCGGTTTCGGCGGATTGTAGCCGCGCGCCTCTACCTGTTTGACCAAGGATTCCGCCTTTGCTTCATCGCAGTCCTTGTCCTTTGTAAGATGTTCAATCAGCTCTTCGTGCGAAAGAAAGTGCCTGCCCACCATGACGAAAACGAGACGGCCGTAATGCCCAATATCTTCACCACGGTCCATCGAGTCAAGTAAACGGGACATCATCGGACTATTTCTCAAATCTTCAACAGCCATGCAACCTCCGATCTTCTGGATGAGGAAACAGGAGCTGCAGTTTCTCTTTTTGTTCGCTGCCTACGCTCCGACCAAAGTAGCGCTTCTCACCCGGCTAACAGCTGAAATCAGGCGAGCATTCTCCTCCCGAGTTCCAATGGAGATCCGCAATGCCTGTGGGATGCCAGTAGCCTTCAGAGGACGCACAATGACGCCTTCTCGAAGCAAGTCTTGAAAGAGCCTGTCAGCTTCGGTCGCAGAATCCGCAACGGTCATGATAAAGTTTGCGGCTGAAGGAACGACTTTGATTCCAAGGGCCGTCAGCGATGCGGCCACGTAGTCACGCTGTTCCCGGTTGCCCCTTACAGAGAGGCTTCGAAACTCTTCGTCCTCAAGTGCACCGAGAGCCGCCGCTGCCGACGCCGTGCTTGGCTCAAACGACAGCTTTACTTTGAGCAGCATTGAAATAAGATCCTCGTGCGCGAACCCGTACCCGACCCGGGCGGCCGCGAGGCCATAGGCTTTCGAAAAGGTGCGGAGCGTGATCACATTGTCAAAGCGGTAGTTCATCGAGTCCGGGTAGCCCGGCGAATCGACCGCATATTCAAAGTAAGCCTCGTCCAGAATGATGAGCACGCGGTCCGGCACTCGCGTATAGAAGTCCTCAAACTCCGCCCGGGTGAAATACGTGCCCGTAGGGTTATTTGGGTTTGCTAAGTAGATCAATTTCGTGCGTTCGGTGATCCTGCCCGCCAGCGCCGCCAGATCGTACTTCCAGTTCCGGTAGGGAACGCTGCAATAGCGAACGCCGCGGCCCTGCGCGAGAACCTGAAAACCAAGAAATGCCGCTTCTGTCGTCAGGATTTCGTCGTTGTCCAGCAGAAATGTCCGAACAATATTGGCCATGATGCCTTCGCTTCCCGATCCTACGATTACGTTCTTAAGCTGAGTACGAAAGCGCGCGGCGAGCTCTTTCCGAAGCGCCAAGCCATTATCCGGGTAGCGAGACAGATCCGCCAGCGACCGGCGCGCGAACTCAATTGCCAGCGGCGACGTGCCCAATGGATTCTCGTTCGACGCAAGTTTAATCGCGTCCTTCACTCTGTAGCGCTCCCACACGTCTTCGGGCGTCAGACCCGCCTCGTAGGGCTTTAGCGCTGCAATGTGCGGAGGAACAGAGTGTATACAGTTCATCGACTACTAATATACGATCAATATATCCAAAATGGGAGACGAGGAAACCATGGCTCGAGTTAAAACCGGTAGGCATACCTCCGGAACTCAAGCGGACCGGGCCTACCGGCTTATTAAGCAGGGATTGCTGCGCGGTGAGTTCGCCGAAGGCAGCTTCCTGCTGGAGAGCGAAATACTGGATCGCCTGAAAGTCGGCCGTACGCCTTTCCGCGAAGCGTGCAATCGTCTTCACAACGAGCACTTGCTTGAGGTCGTGCCTCGCCGCGGCTATTTCGTTCCGGAACCCAGTTTCCGCGCGGTGCGGGATCTTCTCGAAACCCGGATCGCGATCGAGGGAATCGCCGCGGAGCTTGCTGCTTTACGTGCCACCGCTGCCGAGGTCAACGAGTTGGAAGCGCTTTACCAGGAGGTGCTACTGGCATCCAGCCCTGTGAACTCCATCGCCCTGCTGATCGAAGCCAATGAAAAATTCCATCTTGCCATTGGACGCATGACACATAATCGCGAGCTGGAAACGATTCTTCGAGGATTGCTGGAACGTTCCACTCGTTTGGTGTTCCTGGCGGCGAGCAGTTCAAGAGAAATACCGAAGCAAGTGGAACGGTTGCTGAAACCAATTGTGGCTGCTATTCGTGCCAGGGACACCGTTGCGGCACACCGGGCCGTAGTGGAAGATATCCGCCAAGGCCAATTAAATGCGCTGGGAACTGACGTCTGGAGTACAGAAGCGAGCCTTACCTCGGCTGCTTCCTCTAGCAGCTAAAGGCTGGCCTTCTGTGGGGCTTCATTCGCGTTGGACGATAAAGGTTTGAGCTTTACCGTGCACCACGCCACCAGACACAGGTCGAACAAACCGAGAACAATCCCGATCACCTGCAACGCGGGGTGGGGAATCAGCCCGTCCGCAACTTCGAAGCCGCAATCGATGACGGAGAGCGCAAAGGTAATCAGAAAGAAAATAGCCCAGACAAAAGTGTTGTTCGGCAGGCTGACCTCTGCCGATCGGGCGGAACGAAACACGTTCCAGGTGAACAGCAGGCTGGTTGAAGCCGAGCCCAGCCAGAGGAACAGGCCGATAAAGTCCGTAGTGCTCGATGTGCCTTTGTAATCCCGATCTTCGATTCCGACCGAGGTGACAAAACCGAGCACGAGAGTGATGAAGATGCCCGTTACCATCCGGGGCAGGTGAAGCCGGCGGACCTTTGTGACCGTCGCTTTAGACTCTTCGAAAACATCCCATGCAGCTAACGGGTAGATGAGTGCGACCAGAAACCTGCTGTACAGAAAAAGCCGTATGGTGGCATCCGACTGAAATCCTACGATCAGGCTACTGGCATCAATGAGGAGTGTCACAACTGCGTAAAGCGTCAGATACAGGTAAACACGCTGAAGTTTCAGCATCAGCATGCGCCCGAGCAGAAGGAACTCAACGAAGGTCTCGACTATTTGCATCCAGAGATCGATCTGATCTAACATGGCCTCCTACTATTTGAACCCATGCGGGATTCAAGCCGCCGGTTGCTTAAGGCTCCGGCGCCGGAAATTCGCTCGCGGAAATGAGTTGACGCGGCCCCCGAATCGAAGCCGCGTCCCCTGAACTCGAGCGAATGTCTTCCTCGAGAAGTTGCCGGGACTACCCGACCGCGACTAACGTCTGAAAGGCGGTGGCCGGTTCGTGGGTAGCGGTCTGGAGGCGGAGCGCCGATATCAGGTCGCCCAAGGGACGATCCTCCAGGCGAGAGATGGAATCGAGGATCTTCTCCTGAGAGGCCTGTGACGCCACGCTTTTCGCAAGCCGCTTGAACTTCCCGAGCAGCGCGTCCACCGGCATTGGCTGCCGGAAAAACCCCTCGTAGCCGTCCTTTTCCATTTCGAATATCTGGCCGCCCTTGAGACCGATCCGAACCTTGCACTTCAGGCTGGTCGGAAACTCCTGCGAGTAGGCCAGCGAAGGCCAGGCAACCACTTTCTGAATCAGCGTCTGCACATCCGCGGAATGAATGCGCTCCTGACTAAACTGCTCGGCCGAAACTTCCCCGTCAATTAACGCGACCGAAAGCAGATAAGGAATGCTGGCTTCGGCGTCCTCTCTGGTGCGGACGTTCCGCAGGTCGAGAAGCGTGTCGCTCAGATCGCCGTAACCGGGAACCGAGACATCCACCTGAATGCCGCGTACATCTTCCGCCTTAAACTGATGCTGCTGCCGCATTTTGAGAACTGCCTCAATGCAGGACTGCGCATGAAACTCGCCGTCGTAGCGCTTCAAACTGCAGGCGAGAATGGCATCGTACCCCTCACGGTCCCAATCGATAGCAAAATTCTTGCCCAGGACCTGTTCGAGTCCGGTCGAATCAGACAGAACGTTCAGCGGTCCGGTGATGCCGCTCTTCGCGAGAAGCACGTTGTGGATGCACTGAAACGTCGTGACGGCTGGAGCCAGATTCTTCCAATGCGGAGAACTGTCGCCGGACCTTGCAGAGCCTAACCCGAGACCCGAAGCAGCGCAAAGTGCGATGGCGTTGGCAGTTTGGGCCTCTGTAAGGCTCAACGCGCGTGACATGCCCGCGGCTAGCGAGATCGAGAGCTGGATCGTGTCGCTGAACCCGCTGCGCATAATGGGCGCCCCGCTGGCCGTCAACCGACACTGGACGTGGTAAGCGATCGCCAGGGCGACCAGGAACTCGCGACCGCTGATTCCCGCCAGCTCGGACGCAGCCAGCACGCCGCCCAGATTGTCGGACGGGTGGCACGTCTCGCCAGTCGCCAGTAGCGTGTCAGAAAAGTCCAGCGAACGAACCAGGGCGCCGTTATAGAACGCTGCGCGCTCCGGGCTGGCGGTATTCCCTCCGATGAGCGAACACGGACCTGTCAGTCCGAATTCTGTTTGTTCGCGGATCGTCTTGATGGGAGCGCTTTGGATGGCACCAAGCGCACAACCTAAGGAATCAAGAAGATGCTGTTTCAATTTCCCCCGCGCCTCGGGAGAGATAGCTTCCCACGAAGCACGCGTTACGTAGGCCGCCAGGCGTTCACAAGTGTTCATAATTCGTTTACCGGTTGCTCAGTTGAGCTCACCGACACAGTTGCGAACGCCTCAGATTTCTCTCAGGGATATTCTTGCCCCGTAGTATTACCTAGGACCCCAGGATGTTTATCTCGCCAATGCCGCCCTCGACTTTTAGCCGGAGGTTGACCTTGGCTTTGTCATAAAGGGAGTTTTCGTAGTGGTCACCGGTCTTGTCCAGTCCCGTTACATTGATGCTCCCGATGCCGCCGTGTGCCTCGG
This sequence comes from uncultured Solirubrobacteraceae bacterium, assembly GCA_964658695.1. Classification (GTDB taxonomy): domain Bacteria; phylum Acidobacteriota; class Terriglobia; order Bryobacterales; family Bryobacteraceae; genus Bog-105. The sequence goes on from CBAAAA010000056.1 coordinate 6,764, forward strand.
CGCGCACGCCTACACCCTCCGGTAGATGCACCGTTGCCTGACCCACGCCTCCGGAAACCTCGACCTCATAGTCCCTGGTCGGGTGTCCCCGTAAATCGAGATCCACCTTCCCCGCACCCATCTGGACTTTTAGCGAACGCAGTGCGACATCCCGCAGATCGAGTTCATCCTGCCCGGCGCCGCAATTGAGAACCAGGTCGAGCAGCGTCTTGCTGTTCAGTTGTAGATCCCACTCACTCTTGGTATGACCGCCGCTGAAGCCGTGCGAGGACCCCTGTTTGATTGTCACGACCGTGTGCGACCCGTTGCGTGACGATTGCACAACCGGCTTGAGCGCATCGGAGTTGTATCGAAACTCTCCGGAGATCAGGTTGTCGCTGCCCCCTTTTACGTTGAGCTCGCCAGCTCCGAAATCCAGCTCGACATTGGCGCGCTCGGCATCGCCCAGTTCGATGGAAAGTGGTTCGTTCTGCATGGGACCGGTCTTCAACTCCTCCATACCGCATCCAGAACAAATGATCAGTGTCGAGACAGCTATGGTGAGCCAGGCAACCGGCGAGAGCGACATTTTCATAGCATAATGTACGCGAGCGCCGCGGGTGATGTTCAGAGCACGTCGAAATTTTCGACCGCGAATTCACTGAGTCGTTCCCGAATGGATTGAGGAGCGTCCGCCACCACTTCGCAGTACTCTTCAGCGTAATTTTGCGAGATGACGGCAGCTCTGTCGTGAAGGAGATTGAGAGCTCGTCCTTCCCCTAATGGAAATCGGAAGCGCTGCCGCCCGACCGGGTCCTGTTTCAACTCCTGATCGATCAAGGCCAGCAGCCGGTCGATTCCCTCGCCACGTTGTCCGGAAACCAGGACTGCTTCGGTGGCATTCTGGCGAGCGGTTTCGCCCAACATGCGGTGCGTGAGAGTTTCCAGTCCTTCGATCGTGCCGGCGGTGCTCAGACGGTCCGCCTTATTGAGCACCAGAACCTGCTTGGTGCCTTCTGCGCCGATTTCCGCCAGCACCTTTAAAACATGCTCGGTCTGCTCGGCTGCTGTTGTCGACGAGACATCTACGACATGCAGCAGCAAAACCGCCGCGGTCACCTCTTCCAGGGTTGCGCGGAAAGCATCCACCAGCGTTGTCGGCAGGCTGCGAATAAACCCCACCGTATCGCTCAACAGCACTCGCCGCCCTGAAGGGAGCCGGACCTGTCGAACCGTCGGATCCAGAGTCGCGAACATTCGGGCG
>CBAAAA010000056.1:8016-14822 GCA_964658695.1 uncultured Solirubrobacteraceae bacterium
CGTCGGTCAGGACTCCTGCGCCGGTCAACCGGTTGAAGAGCGTCGATTTTCCGGCGTTTGTGTACCCGACAAGGCTGACCGTTGAGAGTGGAACCGCTTGCCGCTGGGAGCGTTGCACCCCTCGTGTGGCACGGACGCGCTCGATTTCAGACTTTAGTTTAGCGATCCGTTGACCGATACGCCGCCGGTCAGTCTCCAGCTGTGTTTCGCCAGGGCCTCGGGTTCCAATGCCGCCTCCGAGGCGAGACATCTGAGTGCCGCGGCCAGCCAGACGGGGCAGCAGGTAATTGAGCTGGGCTAATTCAACCTGTAACTGGCCTTCCGCAGTCCGGGCCCGGCTTGCAAAGATATCCAGGATTAATTGGGTTCGGTCAATCACCTTCGCCGGAAGCCGCCGCTCCAGGTTCCTCAACTGCGTGGGGCTGAGTTCCCGGTCGAAAATGACCGTGTCTATTTCGTGCGCCTCCGCATAGGCGCGAATTTCATCAACCTTGCCTGTCCCTACCAGTGTCCCGGCGTCGAGTGCAGGCCGTATCTGGATAATCCGCTCCACCACCTCGGCGCCGGCGCTCTCGGCCAATGCAGCGAGCTCCTCCAGAGACTCTTTCAGATCCGATTCGGCGCCCGCGATGTGAGGAGAGTGCGCTTGGGAGCGGCTTTTGAGTCCCACCCCTACCACAACTGTCCGTTCCTGTGACGCCTGTGACTGCACTATTGCTAGGGTTCCACTTGCTCCGGAAGCGGGAGCGGCGATCCTGGCGTTCCGGTCCCGGCCGCATGCACCGAGGCATGCACCGGTCTCGATACGACGACAGTTGAGATGGCGTGCTTAAAGATCAGCTGTTCCTGATTATTGGTCTCCAGAATCACCGAGTATTTGTCAAAGCTTTTAATCCGCCCCGACAACTTCACCCCGCTCATAAGATAAATCGTGAGAAACGTCTTCTCTTTTCGGGCGTTATTTAAGAACGCTTCCTGGATGTTTTGCGCGAGCTTTTCCATTTTTTCCTCTATTGTTTCGGCAGCGCATTTCCATCTGCTCTGGCCTCCCTGTTTCTAGGGGTAAACAGTCTACCTGCGCTTCAGGGCGCGGACAAGTCTTCTACGTATTTTCCGACAAACCGGTTCGTTTGCTGAATCGGTGAAAAAGACCACGATTACTTATACTATCTGGATCACGCTTGCCCTATGGCCAGACTGGCATTCGGAGATATTCTGGAACCAGGAATGTTTCGAACATGCTGGCGACCGGTTGGCTTGCTTGCCGTGGTGCTGTGGCCGGCACTTTCGGCTCACGACATCATCACGACCAACCTGACCTATACACGCGACATCTCCAGAATATTCTCCCAGCGCTGCGCTTCCTGTCACTCGGAGAACGCTTCGATTCCCCTGACCAACTATGAGGACACGCGGCCCTGGGCGGTCGCGATCAAGGAGCAGGTGCTCGCGCGAACCATGCCGCCCTGGGGCGCTGTAAAAGGCTTTGGAGACCTGGCGCCTGACGGTGCTCTCTCGCAGGAAGAGATCATGATCATCTCGGCCTGGGTCATTGGCGGAGCGCCCAAGGGAGATCCACAGTTGCTACAAACGAAGTCCTCAGGACCACTGGTTCCTGCCGCTCCCGCCGCTGCGTCAGACGATGGTCCGAAGGTAGGCAGTCGATTGAGTCTCAAGACGCCGATTCGTCTGGCCGGGATTCGACCCTTGACGGATACTCTTGTTCCTTCCACCAGGATTACCGCTGTGCTCCCAGATGGAAGACAGCAGCCATTGGTATGGCTGTACAAGTACGACCCGCATTACGCCCACAGCTTCACCTTCAGGACTGCGCTCGATCTGCCCGCGCGAACCATCATACAGTCGTCCGCGCCTCTGACATTCGTTCTCGAGGAAGCTAAAGGCTCTTCACAGGAACCGTGAAGACTGTCGTGTTTACCACGCCTTTTCGTTGGAATTGTGTCCAGATGCGGTATAGCCCAGGCCGCGGGAAGATTACGTTGAACTGAACCGCCGAAGCGCCCTGTAGGAGAAATGGATGCAGGTGCAGCATGTCCACCAGATCCTCACTCGCCGCCAGCATGTGGCCCCAAGCTCCCAGGTAGAGTTCCAGACCTTCAAACGGGTCGAGCGCAAACAACAGCCGTGACTGCAGACCCGCCACCAGTTCTGCCGGCTCAGTCTGAAGCGACGCCGTCAGATTAGCCGATTTACACGGAGCGAGCGCAGCCGATAGATGCGCAGGCTCAGGCGTGCCGGTAACGAACAACGTGTCTACCGAGAGCTGTGGGACCGAAGCCGATGGATAATAATCCGCCAGCATCCGGTACATACCGGGCAAAGGGAGAGTTACCGGCAGCCGGAACGAACCGTCGTCCTGCGGCTCAGGGTGCAGGTGAGCGAAGAACTCCAGATTTTCGCTCACAAGAAACAGATGCATCAGCTTCTCGTGCACGATGTCGAAGTGCCGCACTGCCTTGCCGGTCCTTGGATCGACAACGTGGAAGGTCAGCGTGAGCGGCATCTGGGGCCGCAACAGTTCAGGAGACTGCGAGACCTCCAGGGCAAACTCCACGCGATCCGGAACGTTCAGCACCAGCTTCATGCCGCAGCGCGGGCACACGCCCGGCTTGTCCAGGCGGACGTCGGGGTCCATCGGGCACTGCCAGTCCCCGGGAGGCGGCGTGTCTTTGATCTGCGCGCAGAGCCCCGCCGCCGAAGCCAAAGCCAGGAGCAAGTATCGGCGACGACTGAGCGCAGAGATCTCCAACAACCGTTAGTCTAATTCAAAGGCTGTGCTTGGCTTCCTCAACGCGGGCTGGCTTCCCCGGTTCGTCGTCTTTGTCGTCCGGCGGATACAGCTTGCCCGCATCCATGTTCTTGTCGAACGCCACATCGAAAAACCCGATCATCATTTCATCCCAACTCTGCTGGCCCCAGGTAATCTTCTTCGTGGGATCGGGGTTGAACGGGTTATTCGCCGAGTTATCAAAGTGCGCCGCGCAGTGGATGGTCGTACCTTTAGGAACCACGATGTCGCCTGTCGGTACATAAGCCAGCTGCCAGCTGAAACTATAGTGCGGCACGCTTAGCAGTGTTTCCGTTTCGCCGGTCGGGTACTTCGCTACATATAGGAAGTCTTTCCCGCGCAAGTGCATATGCGGCAGCAGCGCCACAATCCGGGCGTCGCTCCCGAACTTGAAATCCGCTTCCACTTTGTAGTTCGGATCGCCCGGCGGAATTTCCCATTTAGAACTCGCGGCCAGCATCGTCAGAACTCTTTCCTTCACCGCGTCATTGCTGACGGTCTTCAGACCGATCATGGTACGGTCCCTCCCCGGCGTGCCGTTTGCGGTGTAGTGCATCTCGAAGATGATGTCGGATCCGGCCCTGATCAGCTTCGCTCGACCTTCCGGGAGTTCCGTTGGGGGAAGGCCGGGCGCATAGCCGACAAGAAATTCAGCATCGCGCATATCGCCTTCGTCCTTGCTCGCCGGCACATACGCGGCGCCGGGCTTGATGCCGGCCAGCCACTTCGAACCCGGCGGCCGAACGTAGGCAATGACGTGATGCAGAAGTTTGTGGTTCCCGGGCCGTACCTCCGCCATTTGTACCCAGGTGTCGTGATCAAAGTGCGTCGGGATGAGGTAGTACTGATATTCGATGGTTCCGGATGCAGGCACGTTGAACGGTGCAGGCATCTCAAACACCAGATCCGGTTTTTCGATATTCCAGCCGTCCAGGAAGCTCTTCGGTGCAGGCAGGTCTGCCGGATTTCCTTCCGGCGCACCGGCTTTCACCCAGCTCACCAGCGTATCGATGTCGGTTTGTGACAACCCGCGATCGTTTGCGAAATGACCGTAGTGCGGGTCTGCAAACCAGGGCGGCATCTTACGCAGAGCTACCGCTTCTTTAATCGCAGCGGCATAAGGGCGCACTTCCCGGTAATTCGTGAGCGACATTGGGGCGATTTCACCCGCTCGATGGCACTCCTGACAATGCTGCTGAATAATCGGAGCGACGTTCTTACTGTAAGTTGGGCTGTAAGTGGGACCGTTCGTGGGAACCGCAGCGTGCGTTGCGGCAAAGGCGGCAACTGCTGAAAAACTGAGCAGGATGAATGTTCTTGCCATACCTACCTGGTTGAAGTGGGGATGACCCATTATGACGCCTCAGGGTTTTTACCGTGTATAAAAAAGGTGGGAACGCGGGAAGAGCCCTCACATTAGGAGGTCTTAGCGCCGGGCAAGGCCAAGCTTTCAGGGGTCAGCGTATCAATGCGCCGCAGGGCGGGGAAGAGCCACGCCCAGATACCCACAATCGCCATTGTTCCCACACCGCCAAGAACGACTGCGGGTACGGTGCCGAACCAGTGGGCGGTCAGTCCGGACTCGAACTGGCCAACTTCATTGGAAGCGCCGATGAAGACCATGTTGACCGCGCTGACACGACCGCGCATGGCGTCGGGCGTTGACAACTGGATCAGAGTCTGGCGAACGATCACGCTGATCATGTCTGCCGCGCCCGTCAGGATGAGCATGATCAAGGAGAGAACCAAGCTGTGCGAAATACCGAACAGCACGGTGAAGAGCCCGAATCCAAAGACGCAAGTCAACATCAGCATTCCGGCCCGGCGCTTCAATGGCCATTTCGCAAGGGCCAAGGCGGTAATTACCGCGCCGACTCCGGGCGCGCTGCGAAGAATGCCCAGGCCAATTGCTCCGATATGCAGCATCTCGCGCGCATACACAGGCAGTAAGGCAACTGCGCCGCCAAGTAGCACCGCAAACAAATCGAGCGACGAAGCGCCCAGGATCAACTTGTTCCGCCAGATATATCGGATACCGTCCAGCACCATGCCGCCGGAGGCCGCCGTTTTCGGAACAGCCGCAGGGTCGAATTTCACCCTGCGAAAGCTTGCAAACGCCAGTAGATAGGCGCAGGCGGCGCAGGCATAGACAATCCCGGGACGGTTAAATGCGCCGTAGAGCAAACCTCCGAACATGGGCCCGGCAATTGTGGCGGTTTGAAAGATGGAGGAACTCCACGCGATCGCATTGGGGAAGTCTGGCGCCGGAACCAGCAGGGGCAGAATCGCCTGACTTGCGGGGGCGTTGAAGGCGCGCACCGTGCCGTTCAGCAGCAGCACACAGTAGATGGGATAAGGGGACGCGACGCCGCGTAAAGCAAAGACCAGCAGTAGCACCGAGCACAGAGAGAAACCGAGGTAGCAGGTCTGAAGAATGCGCTGCCGCGGCACACGGTCCGCGGTATGGCCAGCCAGCAGGAACAGGCAGATAGGTGGAAGAAACTGAGCGAGCCCGACCAACCCCAAATCCAGCGCGCGATGCGTAATTTGGTATACCTGCCACCCGACGGCCACCGCCTGCATCTCCGACGAACACGTCGTGAGGAACCGGGCCAGCATGTAATGACGAAAGTTCGGGTACCGGAATGCTACCCGGCTGGAGTCTCTCGAAGAACTAGGCTTCAATGCCTATTAGACCGCGATGGTGGAATCAGCTTGCGTGTTCTCTGGCGTGAGTACCTCGCCCGCATCCAGAAGTTGCTTCACGCGTTCAAACACTCTCTGTCCCTGCCGCCCTCGATCACCCATTCCGCGATAGAGAACGCGGATCCGCTGATTTGGCTCTAAGAGTCCGCGATGCCGCTCGAGAAAAGCCCAGTACAGGGGTGTGAACGGGCAGCTTTTGCCGGGAATGAACCGGCATCCCTCGCAATAATTGCTCATGCGGTGAATGTAGTTTGCTCCCGAAACGTACGGCTTGGTGGTAAATAGCTGACCGGTTGCAAACGTTCCCAGGCCGAGCACATTCGGCTCGACGACCCAGTCGTATGCATCCACGTAAGCGACCCAAAACCAGTCCGTCAGTTCGCGCGGAGAAACGTCCATGAGTGTGGCGAAATTTGAAAGAACCATCAGCCGGGTAATGTGATGGCTCCAGCCTTCCACCCACACATCCTCCACCACCCTGTCCAGGCAGTTCAGGCCCGACTGCTTGCCCCAGAATGCGGGTGGAAGGGGTTCTTCCGCGTCGAGAGCGGAGAAGACCGCGCCCCCATCCGGATCCCCCTTTTTAACGCCTGACGCCCACGCTTTGCCGGTCCAATGAGCATAGCCGCCATCGCCGGGCGCGTTCCCCACTTCAGGAGTCTTGTTGGGAAGCTTTCGGAAGCCATCGGTTGCCTCGTGCACATGGCGCATGAACTCGCGCCAACCCAGAATCTGCCGGATGAACCCTTCTTTGCTGGCGAGCGGGATGTCCAGCCCCACCACGTCGGAAAGAATGCGCCTCGGCAGCACCCGGTGAATATTCATGAGCGCCGAAATGCGGCTGTGAAAGAGAGTTGTCGAATCCGCCGACATCGCGTCCTCATACTTTCCGAACAGCGGCAGAGCAAAGCGCGTTGCCCATACCCATTGCGCCTCGGCATCGGCGTGAGTGGACGGCAGTGTGTTCAAGTTCAGTCGGCCCGGGTGGTGCGCATAATGACGCTCAATCAACTCGGCCACTTCTTCCTTGATCGGGTCGCTGGAAAACTGCGGCGGTGTTTTCACGGGCGGGTCGCCGTAGTAAGGGCTGCGGTTCTCTTTGTCGAAGTTGAATTGACCTCCGGCCGGCTGCCCGCCGCTCATAAGAACGCCGGTCTGCCTTCTGACGAACCGGTAAAAGCGCTCGAGCAGATACGTCGATGAATTCGGATGACTGGCGCGAAACTGTTCTGTCGTCGTCAACCACCCCTCATGCGGAATCTCCCGCAGAGCGCCGCTCTCGAGCAGTGGC
>CBAAAA010000057.1:0-14454 GCA_964658695.1 uncultured Solirubrobacteraceae bacterium
TTTCTCGAATATGAGTACGGCGTCTTCCATCCCATCGGAGGTTGCGGCTCAGTAACTGCCGCCCTGGCCCGCATCGCCAAGCAGCTCGGCGCTGAAATTCGCCTCAACTGCCCCGTGCAAGAAGTGCTCCTGAAAGGTCGCAAGGCAGTGGGCGTCCGAACGCCGGAAGGAGAGATCAAAGCGGATGCCGTCGTCATCAATGCCGATTTCGCACGCGCCATGACACGCCTCGTTCCCGATCACGTCCGGCGCCGCTGGAAAGATCACAAGCTCGACAAAACCCGCATGTCCTGTTCGGCGTTCATGATGTATATGGGACTCCGTGGGCGCTACGACAACCTGTCGCACCACACCATCTACATCGCCAAAGATTACATGCGGAACATGGAGGACATCGGAAAGAAGCACGTGCTCTCAAACGATCCTTCCTACTACGTACAGAACGCCAGCGTCACTGATTCGACGTTAGCTCCTCCCGGAAAAAGCACCCTCTACGTTCTGGTTCCGGTGACTCACCAAAGCAGCCACGTGAACTGGGAACAGGAGCGGCCGCGCTATCGCGAACTCGTCCTGAATAAGCTGGCCGACCTCGGCGCGCGCGATATCCGGTCCCGCATTGAGTACGAACGCATTCTTACGCCCGACGATTGGAACTCCGGCTTTGAGGTGCACAAAGGCGCCGTCTTCGGACTCTCTCACAGCTGGTCGCAAATGCTACACCTCCGACCGCGCAATCGCTTTGATGAGCTCGACTCCGTGTACCTGGTGGGCGGAAGCACCCACCCTGGCAGCGGCCTTCCCGTGATCTTCGAATCGGCGCGCATCAGTTCCCGGCTGCTGCTCAATGATCTTGGTATGCCTATCCCCTGGCACGAACCGGCGGCAAACGTCGCCATGGCCGGGGTTGCCTGATTGCCGCATGTCCGCCCGCAGCATGTCCTCTCAAAGCACGTCCGCTGAAAGCACGTTCTCACAAAGGCTTTCATTAGACTTACTCCGAAAAGCCCAGCATAGCTGGGCCGGCGAACCGTTGCCCCATCGATTGCGTGTCATTCGAAAGCTGCGTGACAGAATTGCCGCCCGCGCTGAAACTCTCCTCGATGCATTTCCCACTCACCTCTCTCGCACACGCGCAGACAGCTTGACCGCCGAGATCATCCCTTTGGCCGAGGCCTGCCGTTTTCTGGAGTTGCGGGCCACGCGCATTCTCGCCACAGAGAAAATCTCCACACAAGGACGTCCACTCTGGCTCGGCGACGTTCACGTTGAAGTCCGGCATGAGCCTCATGGCGTCGTCCTCATCATCGGGCCGTCCAATTACCCGCTTTTCCTCATTGCAGTTCAGGCCGTGCAAGCCTTAGTGGCCGGTAATGCCGTGCTGATAAAGCCCGGTCGGGGCGGCGGCCCTGTCGCGCGCGCTTTCGCCAACCTCGCCTCGGAAGCCGGCCTGCCCGCTGACGTCCTCGTCGTCCTGGACGAGACCGTCGAAGCTGCCTCCGATGCTCTTCAGAGCGGGGTCAACAAAGTCGTTCTTACCGGATCCGTACAGAGTGGACGCGCCGTTCTCCGTGAAGCAGCCCGGCAAGTCATTCCCGTTACTGCGGAGCTGTCAGGCTCTGACGCGGTCTTCATCCAGCGCGGGGCCGACGTCCAACGCGCCGCAGCCGCAGTCGCTTTCGGAACCACGCTCAACGGCGGAGAAACATGCATTGCACCCCGCCGCGTTTACGTCCACAAGTCGCTCGCCGATTCTTTTCGTGCGGCGCTCTCCGATCCGCAAGTCTCGATTACCGCTGTCGACGATGATGACGAGGCGCTCGATCTCGCTTCGCGCTCCCACTTCGCCCTCGGAGCCACTGTGTTCGGCGAAGAAGCATCTGCCCGCAGACTTGCCGCTCGAATCAATGCCGGAGTCGTCGTCATCAACGACATGATCGTGCCCACCGCCGATGACCACTCCCAAAGCAGTGATCGTCCAACGCGGCAAGCGTCTCCGGCATTTGGAACCCGTCCCGCCCAACGCCGAAGAATTTTTCCTCGCCTATCTCGCAGCCGCCCACACTGATCCTCTCCGCAAGCGTTTGGCCGGATGGCGTCGTTTCGTCAAAGCAATCTCTGGAACTCGAAAGGTCAAGTCATGAACATAGGAGTAATCGGATCCGGACTCGGAGGGCTTAGCGCCGCTTGCGTGCTCGCGGCGCGCGGCTATGCCGTCTCCGTCTTCGAAAAAAATTCATGGATCGGTGGCAAAGCGGCCGTCCTCAACGAAGGCGGCTTCCGCTTTGATATGGGGCCCACCATCCTCATCTGCCCTTCCGTCCTCCGCAAAATCTTCAGCGAGGCTGGGCGGGACCTGTCGCGCTACCTCGATCTGGTCCCACTCGAACCGCAATGGCGCTGTTTCTTCGAGGATAATTCCAAGCTCGATCTCTACGGCGACAAAGTGTCCATGCAACGCGAACTGTCGTCCTATTCGCCGAAAACCGTCGATGGCTACCGGCGCTTCTTTACCACCTCCGAAGAGCTCCATGGAATCTCCGACCGTTTCTTCTTCTGGAAGTCAGTCGGCTCCCTGCGCGACACCTTTGAAACTGGCTCCGCCCTCAAGCTCACCCTGCTCCGGGATGTCAGCCGCATGAAGCTCGGCCAGACCGTCGCCGGAGCCATTCGCCATGAGATCAAAGACAAGCGCGTCGCGCAAATGCTCGACCACATGGTCCAGTACGTCGGCTCGTCTCCCGAAAAGTCCCCCGCTATCCTCTGTGCGATCGCGCACATGCAGGAGAGCGAAGGCGTTTGGTACCCCATGGGCGGCACCCGCGCGATTCCCGAAGCTCTTAAGAAACTAGCCGTCGAACTCGGCGTCGAGTTCCACACCGATGCGCGCGTCAAACGAATCGACATCCAGCAGAACAAAGTCCGCGGTATCGTCACCGAAGACGGCCATCATCATCCGCTCGCCGCCATCGTCGCCAACTCCGATTCCGTCAGAACCTATCGCGAGCTCATCGGTGGCGCCATCGGCCGCGACTTCGACAAGCGCCGCAAATACGAACCCGCCTGCTCCGGCGTCGTAATGTATCTCGGGCTCAACCGCCGTTACACTCACCTGGCTCATCACGACTTTGTCTTCTCCCGCGATCCAGCCGAGGAGTTCCACGCCATCTACGACAAAGGCATTCCAGCCCCGGATCCAACCTGTTACCTTTGCGCCCCTGCCCGCACCGATCCGGCCGTCGCTCCCCCCGGCGGCGAAGCCTTGTACGTGCTCGTTCACACCCCCTATCTCAGGCCCGGGCAGGACTGGGCCAAGATGTACCCTGAGTACCGTCGCGTTATCCTGGACAAGCTGAAGCGGACCGCCGGCTTGGAGGATCTCGAAAGCTCGATCGTTATGGAACGCCACCTCACGCCGCAGGACATCCACGACCGCTACGGCGTTCTCAACGGAGCCATCTACGGCATCGCTAGCCACGGTCGCTTGCGGGGCGGCTTCAAACCCGCAAACCATGATCCTCAGGTGCAAGGCCTCTATCTCGCTGGCGGATCTGCTCACCCCGGCCCCGGCATGCCCATGGTCATGATGTCCGGCTGGATCGCCGCGGACAAGCTCGATTCCGATTGCGTTGCCGAGCGCAGCCACGTCCACGCCGCCGCCGTATGAATCCCCCAGCCGCACTCCCGCCCATCGCACGGCGTCAGCTCGGCTGGTTCACTCAGTACGTGGGTTTTTACCTGAAGCGCAACTTCCACGGGATTCATCTATTGACCCTAACTCCCCTAGACAGCCTAGGAGACTGGCCGCTGCTCGTCTGTCTCAATCACCCCTCCTGGTGGGATCCGTTGATGGGTGCCTATCTCAGCCAGAAGTGCTTTAAAGTCAGAGACAACTACGCTCCCATCGCCGCCGCCGGCTTGGCTAAATACCAATTCTTTGAACGTATCGGCTTCTTCGGCATCAATCCCGCAACCCGCGCCGGAGCTTCCAAATTCCTCGCCCTTGGAGAGGCCGCTCTTGTAGACGGTAAAAACTCCGCTCTCTGGGTCACTCCGGAAGGGCAATTTACCGACGTCCGGCAGCGCCCGATCCACATCCAATCCGGCGTCGGCCACCTCACCCAGCGCCTCAAACGAGTGGCAATGCTCCCCCTCGCTCTCGAATACTCGTTTTGGAACGAACGCTACGCCGAAGCCTTCGCCTGCTTCGGCCAGCCGGTCTTCATCGAGGACGGCGCATCCCGCTCCGCGAAAGAATGGAACGCCTGTTTTCAGTCCGCGCTTGAAACCACACTCGATCATCTCTCTGCCAAAGTCCAGCTCCGCGACCCCTCCGCCTTTGAACCGCTTCTCGCCGGAAACGCCGGAGTCGGAGGCCCTTATGACCTGTGGCGGGGACTCAAAGCCCGGCTCCGCGGAAAGAAATTTGAGCCGGAACACGGAAGGATTTAAGCTTGCTGCTCACCCTCATTGTCTGGACGGCCTTTGTGCTCGCAGCCATCCCGGCGGCTTTGTTCGTCTTCAACCTCTTCCTCTATCGCCGCCCGCAGCCCGTCGCCGCATGCGACCGCTTTCCCGTGTCGGTTCTGATACCCGCCCGCGATGAAGAGAAAACCATCGGCCATTCTGTGCGCGCCGCCCTGCAGAGCCGCAACGTCGAGCTCGAACTAATCGTCCTCGATGATCATTCCGTTGATCGCACCGCTGCCATCGTGAAAGAACTCGCACTGCAAGACAGCCGAGTGCGTCTCGAAACCGCTCCCTCGCTGCCTGCGGGTTGGTGCGGAAAACAGTTCGCCTGTTCCGTCCTCGCCTCGTTCGCAAAACACCCGACACTCTGTTTCATCGATGCCGACGTGCGGCTCTCCCCGGATGGCCTGGCGCAGATGGCCGCGGAGCTACGCTGGCGCAGAGCCGACCTCCTCAGCGGCTTTCCCGGGCAGGAAACACACAGCCCGCTTGAACAGTTGCTGCTCCCGCTCATGCATTTCCTTCTGCTCGGCTTTCTTCCCTTACTCGGAATGCGCAAGTCTTTACACCCCGCCTTCGGAGCCGGCTGTGGACAAATTTTCGTCGCCGACCGCACCGCCTACTTTCGCGCTGGCGGCCACGCCGCGATCAGAAACTCGCGCCATGACGGCATCACCCTACCCAAAGCGTTCCGTCGTGCTCGACTGGTAACCGATCTGTGTGACGCGACACCCGTCGCCAGTTGCCGCATGTACACCGATAGCGGAGAAGTCTGGAACGGCCTGCTGAAGAACGCTACCGAAGGCATCGCTTCCCCCAGCCGCATCGTTCCCTTTTCGCTTCTGCTGGTACTCGGTCAGGTTGTCCCGCTCATTCTCTTCACCTGGCTTTGGGGAAAAGGAACATACCCGCGCCTCGAATTGCTGTCGGGTCTGGCGTTGCTGCTCTCGTATTCGGCGCGCATGGTATCCGTCGTTCGCTTTCGGCAGCCCTTCCTGGCGGCTCTGCTTCACCCAGTGGCCATCCTCCTCCTGTTGCTTATTCAGTGGTTCGCCTGGGCGCGTCTCATGCTCGGCGTTCCCAGCACCTGGAAGGGCCGAAGCTACTCCACCACCTGAACAACTACTCTCTTTTTATGTCAAACTCTCTGCAAGTCGGCGACGTTGCGCCAGACTTTTCGCTCCCCTCCACCACCGGCGAGGTCGTCAGTCTCTACAGCCTTCTCGCGCGAACCCAAGTCGTGCTGTTCTTCTACCCCAAAGCCTTCACTCCGCTCTGCACCGCGGAGGTTTGTAGTTTTCGCGACTCCTTTGACCGGTTCACGTCCCTCGACGCCGCCGTCCTCGGCATCAGTTCCGACAAGCCCGACACGCTGGAGCGTTTTGCCGAACAGCACGGCGTGAAATTTCCGCTACTGTCCGATGAGAACAGCAAGACGCGCAAGGCGTTCCGTGTCCCGAAGATGTTCGGTGTTCTACCAGGGCGCGTAACCTATCTCATCGGACAGGATCACACCATCAAGCAGATCACCGTAGCAGGTTTCAGCAGCGACATTCACATCTCCGAAAGTTTGAAGCGCCTCCAGGACAACACACCCATAGAAAAATGAAATTTGCGACACCCCTCCTTCTGGCATCCCTCACAATCGCCGCCACCAACTCCACTTCCTACGAATACAGCAAGGCTCGTGCCCTCTACTACCAAGGTTCAGACGGGGACCGGGATGCTTACGAACAGGCGGCGAAGCTCTTTGACACCCTGCATGAACAGAACCCCAACGATCGCCGCATCGAAGCTTACGCCGGCAGCCTTCGCCTGTGGCAGGCATCGCACACTTGGGCGGTTTGGAAGAAAAACTCGCTGTCTAAAGAGGGAATCGGGATGATGGACACCGCGGTTCAAGCGGATCCGCAGAACCTCGAAATCCGCTTCGTCCGCGCCGTCACCGACTACAGCCTGCCTTCTTTCTTCCATCGCCGGGACCAGGCCGCCGAGGAGTTCTCGCTCCTTGCCCAAAAAGCTCCCGTAGCCATCGCAAGTGGAAAGCTTGAGCCGCGTCTCGCAGCCGCCAGCCTCTATTTCCATGGCATGTTCCTTCACGATTCTTCCAATAACAAAGCTGCGGAGGACGCCTGGAAACAAGCCATTGCCATCGCTCCCGAAAGCCGCGCGGCCCGCGAGTCAGCCGAAGAACTGAAAAAGTTGGCTCGTTAATCCAAAGCCGCCTGGTTACGGTTCAACCTCTCAGACAAGTATTCCCAACTCCCGCTAAGTATCCGTAACACGCCGCAAGCTGCTACCAGCGGGCGGCATTGTTGATATGCTCATCCTGCTATGAGGCGTTCTCTTGTTTTTTGCATGCTGTCGCTGCTCCCCGTCGCCGGGCATGCTCAGATCTTCCAGTTCACTCGTGAACAGATGATCGAATTCACCCCCACCAATCCCTTTGAGCGCTCGGCCGATGGACGGCCCAAAGTTCCGGACGACCTCCTCAAAAAACTGCAGGACGTGAGCGCCGAGGAAGTTTGGACCATTCTCAACAGGCATCATTACGACAATCAGTTCTCCAGCGGCTGGAAAATTCTTCATCCGGAGAAGCATCTCATTGGGAGAGCCGTCACTGCCCAGTTCATGCCCTTTCGGGAAGACATTCAGAGTGTCGTTGAATCAAAGGCAAACGGAACCGGCCCCAAACGAAACGCCAATCAACGCGTGATCGATTCCCTTCAGAACGGCGACACCATCGTGGTCGATCTCTATGGCAAGCAGGAGGGCGGTACATACGTCGGGGATAACCTGGCTACCGCGATCGACGTTTTCACGCACACCGGGCTCGTCGTGGATGGCGCTATCCGCGATCTCGATAGCATCTTCGCCAAAGGCATACCGGCCTATATCAAAGGAGCGCATCCAACGCCGATCCGCAATTGCATGCTCACGGGAGTCAACATACCGATCCGCATCGATGACGTAACTGTCGTTCCCGGAGACGTCGTCTTCGGCGATTCCGAAGGACTCTACTTCATCCCGCCGCAGTTCGTCAAAGAGATCGTCGAGAACGCGGAGGAGCTTCACGTGCACGATGACTGGACGCAGATGATGCTCAAAACCGGCAAGTACAAATCCAGCGACATCTATCCTTCGCCCCGCGACCCCGAGTTGAAACAGGCGTACGAAGAATACAAAAAGCAGCATCTCGGCCATCCAGAACCCGGCCATTAAGAAAGGAATCCTATGAACCGGTCTTTGCGTAATACCCTGGCCCGTCGAAATTTCCTGAAATCAGCAGGCCTCTTTTCGATCGGCAGTTTGTGGACGAACGAAATCTTGGAAGCGCTGCCCCGCGACACCAAGACCAGCTCCCGGCCGTCCGATTTGAAAATCACAGATCTGCGGGTCGCAACCGTTGTGCACGCGCCCATGACCTGCCCCATCATCCGCATCGATACCAATCAGGGCATCTACGGCTTGGGCGAAGTGCGCGATGGATCGAGCGCAATGTACGCGCTGATGCTGAAGGGCCGCCTGCTGGGCGAGAATCCTTGTAATGTCGAAAAGGTTTTCCGTAAAATCAAACAATTTGGCGGCGAATCGCGCCAGGCCGGAGGTGTGTGCGGCGTCGAAATGGCCCTCTGGGATCTGGCCGGCAAGGCCTTCAACGTCCCCGTGTACCAGATGATCGGCGGCAAATTTCGCGATAAAGTTCGCTGCTACTGCGACACCACTGAATCGGACGACCCAAAGGTCTATGGGCAGCGCCTCAAAGCACGCATGGACCAGGGCTTCACCTGGCTGAAAATGGATCTCGGCGTGGATATGATCCAGAACGTTCCAGGAGCATTGACGCGCCCGCTGCGCAACGGGAAACTAACCTTCGGCGACCCGGTCCCGCATCCCTTCACCGGCACGGAGATCACGGAAAAAGGCGCTGATCTTATGGCTGAATATGTCTCCGTGGTCCGCGAACAGGTAGGCATGGAAGTTCCGCTCTCCGCCGATCACTTTGGCCACATCGGCGTGAACTCCTGCATTCGTTTGGGCAAGCGTCTGACTTCCTTCAATCTGTCCTGGCTCGAGGACATGGTTCCGTGGTATTGGCCCGAGCTTCTTAAGCAAATCTCAAGCGAAGTGGATATCCCGCTGGCCACTGGCGAAGACATCTATCTGCCGGAAGGTTTTGAAAAGCTCGCCGAGACTAACGCGGTTGATATCTTCCATCCCGACCCCGGATCTGCAGGCGGAATTCTAGGCACCAAGCAAGTGGGCGATCTTGCGGAGAAGCACGGTATCGGTTGTGCGGTCCATTTCGCCGGCACCCCGGTTGCCTGCATGGCCGGTGTGCACGCCATCGCCGCGATGTACAACTTCCTTGCAATGGAGAATCACTCCGTCGACGTGCCCTGGTGGGGCGATCTGGTCGAGGGCGTTGACAAACCCATCGTGAACAACGGCTTCGTCACCATTCCAGATAAGCCGGGACTGGGCGTGACGCTGAACGATGAAGCGGTGAAAGCGCATCTTGCTCCGGGTACTCAGTTCTTCGCCCCGACAGACGAATGGAATAACGAAGGCCAGCATGTAAACGACCGGTTATGGTCGTAAGCTGAGAGCAGCGGCGAAGTTCGTCAGCCGCAATACTTGAAAAACAAAACGGACAGTGCGGGGAGATCCAGAGTCAGCGATTGTCGACGCCCGTCAAACGGCACCGGCACACTTGTGAGGCCTCCGAAGTTGCCGTGCCCTGTTCCGCCATATTGGGCCGCATCGGTGTTCAGGATCTCTTCCCACTTGCCCTTTTTCGGCACCCCGAGCCGAAAATTTCTATGCTCCACCGGCGCAAAATTGCATACGACAGCAATCACTTCCTCTTCCGAAGATCCGTGCCGAAGAAAGCTGATGATATCGTTCTCGGCGTCCTGATAGTCGATCCACTCGAAACTGCCCGGCAGGTACTCGGTCGTATGCAGCGCTGGTTCCCGCCGATAAAGAGAATTCAAGTCACCCACTAGCAGACGAATGGCCTTGTGGGCGTCCAGCTTCAGTAAATCCCAGTCCAGACTCTTGTCATGACCCCAGTCCGCCCACTGCCCGAACTCGTCACCCATGAACAGCAGTTTCTTCCCCGGCTGTGCGTACATGTAACCGAACAGCGTTCGGAGACCCGCAAACTTCTGCGATTGATCGCCCGGCATCCTTCCGATTAGCGAACCTTTGCCATAAACCACCTCATCGTGAGAGAGAGGCAGCACGAAATTTTCGTTAAACGCATAGACCATTCGGAACGTAATGTCGCGGTGATGATTCTTGCGATTGATCGGGTCAAAGGACATATATTGCAGCGTGTCATGCATCCAGCCCATGTCCCACTTGAGGCCAAATCCAAGACCGCCGCTGTACGTCGGCTTCGACACCATAGGGTAAGCCGTCGATTCCTCCGCGACCGTTTGGACGTCGGGATGATCCCGGTACACGTCTTCATTCAGCACACGAAGAAACGCAATGGCATCGAGGTTTTGATTCCCGCCGTACTGGTTCGGCAGCCATTCGCCAGGCTTGCGTGAATAGTCGAGATATAACATCGAGGCAACAGCATCCACTCGCAGCCCATCGGCGTGATACCGGTCAAGCCAGAAGATGGCGCTGCTGAGCAGAAAGCTGCGTACTTCAGGACGCTCGTAGTTAAAAATAAAGCTGTTCCAGTCAGGGTGGATTCCACGTCGCGGATCTGCGGATTCATACTCATGTACTCCGTCGAAATATCCCAGCGAGTGCTCATCGTTCGGGAAATGCGACGGCACCCAGTCGAGAATAACCCCAATACCGTTTCGATGGAAACTGTCGATCAGAGCCATAAACTCTTGCGGAGTGCCATAACGGCTGGTCGGCGCAAAGTAGCCCGTTGTCTGATACCCCCAGGAGCCATAGAAAGGATGCTCCATCACCGGCATGAACTCCACGTGCGTAAAGCCCATCTCTTTCACGTACGAAACGAGGCTTTCTGCCAGTTCTTTATAGGTGAGTGAGCGATCGCCTTCTTCCGGAACCCTGCGCCACGACCCCAGGTGAACCTCATAGATCGACATCGGTGCATTCAGGCTATTCGCGCCAGCGCGGCTCTTCATCCATTCCGCGTCTTTCCATGAATAGTCAAGCTCCCATAGTATGGAAGCCGTGTTCGGAGGCGTGTCTTGAAAGACACCGAAGGGATCTGCCTTCACAACTTTATAGTCGTTAACAGCGGATTCAATGTAGAACTGATACTTTGCGCCGGCATGCGCTCCGCGGACGAATCCTTCCCAGATACCCGCTCGCCCGGTGGCGATCAAAGGAGACGCGCCCTTGTTCCAGGAATTGAAATCCCCGATTACCGAGACGTAGCGCGCCTTGGGAGCCCAGGTCGCAAAGGCTGTTCCATCGTCCACCGGATGAGCGCCCATCACATCGCCAAGATGCGTATGAGTGCCTTCCTGAAAGAAATAGTAATCGTCGTCTTTGAGCAAATTCTCTTTCGGCATTAAGAGACCAGGTTCAATATGCCGCGCAAAGGAATCTGAACCCACCCCGGCCGGTTATTCAGCTCGTAGGACACTTCGTAAAGCGCCTTTTGCAGCATGAACGCATCGAACAGCAGCCGGTGTTCCTTTTGATCCGGACCGATGAATGGAGCCCCGGCGGCAGTTTCGATGTACGCCTTCAAATATTCCGCGCTGACCCACGCTCCCCAGTAAGCGGCCCAACCCTCTACTTGCTCCTTCGTTTCCTCAGTCACCGTGATGCCGGGAACCAGGCCAAAAATCGCAGCGTACCCGGCATAGGAGAAGGAACGAATCATCCCGGCAACATCGCGCATTGCCAGAGTCTTGATGCGGCGATGCGCCAGCGGACGGGCCGGCTCTCCTTCAAAATCGATGATGACGAAATCGTCGCCGGTCGCCAGCACCTGCCCTAGATGGTAGTCGCCATGGTGGCGGATGCGTACTGCCTTCAGAGCGCTGTGGCGAAGCGAGTCGAAGCGCTCCCGCACCTCCGCTTGTAAAGCCAGCAGTTTCTTCGCGCTCGCCGCAGCCTCTCCCGACAGCATATTCTTCTTGTCATCCAGCAGCCCGAACGTGCTGTCCGCCTGATCGATCATTTCACTATAGAGATGCTGCGCATAATCTGAGGTGAATTTTTCAGGCGCAAAATCGGGGCCGGCCTGCTCGTTCGTCAACGCAGCGTGCATTTGCGCAGTTCGGGTTCCCAGCAGTCGCGCCGACTCAATATAGTCGCCGATCGTTTGTCGCGCAACCGCCGGAAGCTCCTCAGCCGCCAGTTCGAGCGGATGATATGTATCCAGGGCAGGAGCGGAACCGGCCTGCAGTGCACGTTCGAAAAAGCCCGACAGCGAGTCCAGCGTAAACTTCCACGCATCGCCTTGGTTCTCGATAAAGCCCTGCAGGATCGCCGCATGCATCGGCTCACCCTGGGCCGGATCATAGACTATTTCCCCCAGCACCGGCGGCGTGTACTTAAATCGATGCTCGGTCAGATAACGGCCGATTTCCAGATCGGGATTTATGCCGGACTCCAGCTTACGGAAAAGCTTGAGGATGTAACGATCGCCATAAATGATGGAGCTGTTGCTTTGCTCCGCACGGGAAACAAAGCTGTCGAATTCCTGGTCGCCTTCATTTCGTTTCAACGCGTCAGTTCGGGAAGCAACAAGGCTGCCCTGGTCTCCCGTAAAGGTCTTCTGAACCGTGATCGCCCGAAGCAACTCACTACGGAATTTCGCCCCGGACAACGCGCTGGCCAGAACACGCTCCGAGCCTTTTTCATCGCGTATCCGCGCCACAATCTCGGCTTCAGAAGCATCTGTCGCGATCGTCACTGGCAACTGATAGGTATCGGCCTCTCCATCCACGTAGTGGATCTCGACAATCAGTACGTATGCCTCAGAGAGCGGCACAACATCAACGATGTGAAGATTCCGAATCGTTCGTGCCTTGGCTCGATACCATCGCTGCACTCCAAGATAATCAGGAAGCAGATTTTCGATCTGCGACACGCCCTCGGCAGAGAACGGACTCTCAAATGACGGTACTTGCACGCTTACAATCTCGCGAGTCATCGGTAACGTCGCTCCTACTGGAAGTAATCAAAGTCGCGCTCAAGATGAACACGACGGCGAATGCGGAAGATGTGTGCTGGAACGATGTTCGGATCCAGCTGCACAAAATTACGTGGACCTTGCCACAGATATCGCGCCCCGGTTAGCAGATCGTGCGCCTGATAGGCGATAGCCGGATCGATCTTCAAATCAGCCAGCGGCAAAGTGACGAAGCCCGCCTGCACATGATGCGGATCCAGATTGATGATCGCCAGAATCAGGTTTTCGCCATCCGGAGAATGCTTGGTAAATGCCAGCAGCTGGTCGTTGTCAGTCGCATGAAACTCGATCGACCAGTCGTTTTGCAGCGCTTCGTTCTGATTTCGGATGCTGTTTACCAAGGAAATCAACTCCCGCAGGCTATCCGGACGATCCAGATCCCAATGCCGGATCTGATACTTTTCCGAATCGAGATACTCTTCTGCTCCGGGCCGGATCGGTTTCGAATCCATCAACTCAAACGCCGGTCCATAGATGCCGTAATTGGCGCCAATCGTCGATGCGAGGAGAAAGCGAATCGTAAACGCCGCGCGCGTTCCTTGCTGCAGAAACTCAGTCAGAATGTCAGGCGTATTGGGCCACTGATTCGGCCGGAAAAAGTCCTTCACCGGAGTCTTTGTTAACTCCGTGATATAAGCAATCAGTTCCACTTTGCCGTTGCGCCAGGGGAAGTAAGTATAAGAATGGCTGAACCCGAGCTTGGCCAGCCGGTACATGATCTTCGGGCGCGTAAACGCCTCAGACAAGAAGAGCGTTTCCGGCCAGTCACGTTTAATCTCTGTGATGCACCATTCCCAGAATGGGAACGCCTTCGTGTGCGGGTTATCGACTCTGAAAATCCGAATCCCCTGTTCGATCCAGAACACGAACACAGACTTCAACTCCTGCCATAACTCGAACCACTTCGGAGTCTCAAACTCAAAGGGATAAATGTCTTGATACTTCTTGGGCGGATTCTCCGCATATTGAATAGTTCCGTCGGGCCGCTTCTTAAACCACTCTTCGTGCTCCTTCACATACGGATGGTCCGGAGCCGCCTGGAACGCGATATCCAATGCGACCTGCAAATTCAGATCCGAGGCGCGCTTGACGAATCGACGAAATTCTTCCAGCGTTCCCAGCTCGGAAAGGATCGACTTGTGACCGCCCTCTTCGGCGCCAATGGCCCAGGGGCTACCCACATCACCCGGCTCCGGCGTTGTCGTGTTGTTCTTGCCCTTGCGAAATTTCCGGCCAATGGGATGAATGGGGGGCAGATACACCACATGAAATCCCATCTCCGCAACATATGGCAACCGGGCTTCGCAGTCGGCAAATGTGCCGTGTCTTCCAGGCTCTGGCGCGGCGGATCGCGGAAAGAATTCGTACCAGGACGAAAAACGCGCGCGCACTGGGTCAACCACCAATGCCAATTCACGTTCAAACTGAGTGGCGAATTTCCGATCGGGAGTTCGCTGCATCGCCTCGTTTAAGGCCGGGTCAGTGGCAATCGTCCGCTTCGCTTCCAGGTCACGATCGCTCCGAAGCTGCTCCACCTTCTCTCGAAGAAGCTTGCTGTCGATCCCCTTGACTCGTTCCGCGGCGTCGCTAATCAATCCCGCGCCGATCAGATAATCCACCGGGGCGTCCGAATTGGCCGCAATCCGTTTCAGCAGATCCTTCCGCCACGTTTCAAAGTGATCCACCCAGGCGACTACCGTATACAGATAGCGCCCAAGTTCGGTGACAGTGAACTCCGCGAACCAGCGATCGTTGTTGATCAGCTCGAAAGGTACTTCGATCCAATCCTTATTCTTTTCGTAGCGATACAGTAGCACCGCCGCAACAGAGTCGTGCCC
>CBAAAA010000058.1:0-14443 GCA_964658695.1 uncultured Solirubrobacteraceae bacterium
GCTCTCTGTCAACGATTTCTATAAAGCTTCCGAGGAATGGGAGTTTCCGATGGGTCACATCTCGTTCGTAGGCAAACTGGACCTGGACACACTCAAAGCTGGTGCGCCAGCTGTTGCGCCTGGCTGGAGTCTCGAGTTGATGGCAAAACACTCACTCGATTTCTGGATCACTTCGGAAGACCTGCCTGATCCTGAGAACCGCGTGACGATCAATGAAGCCGGCGAGATTGTTCTCAGCTACACGCCGAACAATCTGGAAGCACATAAAAGGCTGAAGCACCAGCTGTCGAAGATGATGAAAACCACCTCGTGTGATTTTCATGGGTCCGGATGCCATCAGGGACTGTTTGACAGAAATGTCTTCATCGGCCAGCAGATCCCGCTGGCTGGCGTTGCTCACCAGAATGGAACCGTGCGCTTCGGACACGATCCCCTGACGAGTGCGCTGGACACAAATTGCAAGGCTCACGACATCGACAATCTGTATGTAGTAGATGGAAGCTTTTTCCCTTCGAGTGGAGCGGTAAACCCGGCACTCACGATCGTCGCGAATGCTTTGCGCGTGGGCGATCATCTTCTGGAACGAATGAAAGTGAGTAAGTAAGTACCGAAGGCGAATTAAGGATGACGAATCTCTTCTCGCTGCTACGATGCGCTGCGGTAGGCCTCGTTATGGGAGGAGTGCAGCATGCCGCAGCATCCCTACGCGTGGCACGTATCGGTTGTCCATCGATCTCCGTCGCCTCGCTTGACCGTTCCATTGCCTTTTACACGACGGTGCTCGACTTCCGGGTCGTTAAGACCATTGATGGGTCGAGCGCCGCTCGGCTGACGCCCGGCCTATCCGCCCATGTAACGGCCAGGACAGCCGAGCTCTCTCTTGGCGACGAATGTTTGGACGCTACCGAATACGACTCACCACGAGGGAAGGCGTTTCCCAACGATTCCCGCTCAAACGACCTATGGTTTGAGCACATAGCCATCGTTGTCTCGAACATGGGCCAGGCATTCGCAAGGGTCAGAGCATCACACGCCGATTTTGTTTCGAATGCTCCGCAGACGCTGCCTGACTGGAATAAGGAAGCATCGGGTATCTCGGCGTTCTATTTTCGCGATCCAGATGGACACTATCTGGAGTTGATTCACTTTCCTCCCGGAAAAGGGCAGCCAAAATGGCAATCCCTATCAACAAAGGTGTTCCTGGGAATCGACCACACGGCAATCGCCGTGTCTAACACGCAACGCAGCATCGCTTTCTACCGGGACTTACTCCACCTCAAAATAGCCGGTGGCAGCGAAAACTATGGAGATGAACAAGAGCATCTCAGCGGCATTTCCAATGCGCGCGTGCGCATCACGAGTTTTCGTTCCGAGTCAGGTATCGGAATCGAACTTCTCGATTACGAAACCCCTACTTCGGGTCGTCCGATCCCAGCGGACGCCCATATTGACGATATTGCCTGTTGGCAGATTCTGATGGAAGCCATGGATACGGCCACAGAAACAAGCGGAGGTTTTCCCGGCACACATTGGACCAAGCTGCCGTCAAGCGACGGATCACCGCGTGAAGCTGCCTGGATCAAGGACCCTGATGGCCACGTTATAGAGCTTGTGAAGCGTGGCCCAACTGAGGAGCCCAGCAAGCAGTGACGACCAACAGGAATACTGTCGATGCAAACAACCCCGAGCAGGAGCGCCTCGAACAATCCATACGCAATGAGAAGCTCTGGAAACGCTGGGGTCCTTACTTAAGTGAGCGAGCATGGGGAACTGTGCGCGAAGACTATAGCGGCGGCGGGACTGCATGGGATTCGTTTCCCCACGATCACGCAAGATCCCGCGCTTATCGCTGGAATGAAGACGGCCTCGGCGGTATTTGTGACGATCACCAAAATCTCTGCTTCGCACTGGCCCTTTGGAATGGCAAAGACCCGATCTTAAAGGAGCGCCTATTCGGGCTGACCGGCAATGAGGGAAACCACGGGGAGGATGTCAAGGAATACTACTTCTACGTCGATTCGACACCGACGCACTCCTATATGAAGTTTCTGTATAAATACCCGCAGAGCGCATTTCCTTATAGCGAACTATTGAGAGAGAACGCCCGGCGCGGAAAGAACGAACCCGAGTTCGAACTGCTTGATACAGGAGTATTTGACGAAGATCAATACTTCGACGTGCAGATTGAGTACGCGAAAGCGGATGTCAACGACATAGCGATTGCGATTAGTGTAACCAATCGTGGAAGCAATCCTGCTTCTCTCGATGTACTTCCCACCCTCTGGTTCCGGAACACATGGTCGTGGGCGGGCGACGAGCAACTTCCGGAGATTCGAGTCGATGAGAACACCGCCAGGCAAGCGTTGGTGGCGGATAAAGCGCAGTTTGACGCTTACCACTTGTACTTCGAAGGCGCCCCAGATCTGTTGTTCACCGAAAACGAGACCAACTACCAGCGTTTGTATAATTACGCGAACCGCTCTTTCACCAAAGATGGAATCAATGACGCCGTTGTAAACGGGCGTTTCCAGGCTGTTAATCAGCAGCAGCGCGGGAGTAAAGCTGCTGGGTGCTACAAACTGATACTGCAAGGCGGAGAATCTTCTGTAATTCGTCTCCGCCTTGTTGAAGGTGGCGGCTTGCCCGTCCCCTTCGAAGGCTTCGAGACAATCTTTCAAGCGAGAATCGCTGAGGCCGACCGGTATTACGAGTCGATAATTCCTGCGGAACTTAACAATGACGAGCGAAATGTCATGCGTCAGGCCCTTGCTGGCTTACTGTGGTCCAAGCAGTTCTATCACTATGTCATTAAAGACTGGCTGGAAGGGGATGCGAAACAACCCCCTCCTCCGCCCGAACGCTATTCGGGCCGCAACTCGAAGTGGGTTCATCTCTACAACGCCGATGTGCTCTCAATGCCAGACAAGTGGGAGTACCCATGGTTTGCCGCATGGGATCTCGCGTTTCATTGCATTGCGCTTTCAATTGTCGACGCGGATTTTGCAAAGAGTCAGCTTTCGTTGATGTTGCGCGAATGGTACATGCATCCTAACGGGCAGCTGCCCGCCTACGAATGGGCTTTTGGAGACGTGAATCCCCCGGTGCATGCCTGGGCGGTCTGGAGGGTGTATCGAATCGAGGAAAGGCGGCGCGGCTCTGGCGATCTTAAGTTCCTCGAGTCAGCGTTTCACAAACTGCTCCTGAACTTTACCTGGTGGGTGAATCAAAAGGATGCTGATGGTCTGAACGTGTTCGAGGGAGGGTTCCTCGGTTTGGACAATATCGGCGTCTTCGATCGAAGTTCCTCACTTCCTGTGCCTGGTTTGATTGAACAGTCCGACGGCACCAGCTGGATGGCAATGTATACCCTCAACATGCTTACCATTGCTTCTGAGCTTGCTCGATACAATTCCGCCTACGAAAATGTGGCCAGTAAGTTCTGGGAACACTTTCTCTACATCGCTCACGCGATGACCCATATCTGTGCTGACGGCAAAGGGCTATGGGACAGTGAGGACGGCTTTTTCTACGACGTTCTGTATTCGAAAAGCGGGGACTGGGAAAGGATGAAAGTAAGGTCCCTGGTGGGTCTGACGCCTTTGTTCGCTGTCGAGACCCTGGAATCGGACGATCTGGACAGGATGCCTGACTTTACGCGGCGGTTGAACTGGTTCATAAAGAATCGCCCTGACCTGACTTCCAATATTGCCCATATGCATGGCGGTCAAAACGATCGTCTTCTCCTATCGATCATCAACGAAGACAGGCTGCGCGGAATTCTGCGCTACTTGTTGGACGAGAACGAATTTCTATCCCCGCACGGGATTCGAGCATTGTCGCGGAGCCATCTCAAACTTCCATACATTAAGCATGCCGGTGGGGCGGAGTATCGTGTTGACTATGAGCCTGCCGAGTCAACATCCGGCTTGTTCGGGGGCAATTCAAATTGGCGGGGACCGGTCTGGTTTCCAATGAACCACCTGATCATCGAGTCCCTGCAAAAATTTCATTTCTTCTACGGCGAGGTCTTCCAGGTGGAATGTCCCACCGGCTCCGGAAAGATGATGACTCTCGCACAAGTGGCGACGGAGCTATCGAAGCGTCTCAGTGCGATCTTTTTGAAGAACGATGCAGGCCGGCGTCCCGTTTACGGGTCTAATGGAAAGTTTCAAAGCGATCCACACTGGAAGGACCTCGTTCTCTTCTTCGAATACTTCCATGGCGATAACGGCGCGGGTGTAGGGGCAAGTCATCAGACCGGATGGACTGGGCTCGTAGCCAAGCTTTTGCAACAAAGCGGCGGTGATAAATCGGTTTCGGCGACGCACGAATAGTCGCGAATTCCTCAAAAGAATCGGGCTTTCAGAAGAAGTTCCAACCCGACACTCAACTGATTGCGATGCCGAATAGTCGAGTCTGCCGCTCCGAACGAGCGCTGACCGGAAAAGTCGCCCCTGATTTCGGGTCGCAATTCGAACCATGGTTTGGGATGCAGGGCAATGCCCGCCGTCGCTTCCCCATATGAGCCCGGTACTGCGGCGCGTGCTCCGTGGGGGTCGGCAAACCACTCTGCTCGCCAGTGTAAGGCAACCGTTCGATTCAGTTCGTAAGATGAGAGAACGAAAGCGTCCTGACTACCAGAATTACCTCGCCGGTTAGCCGGGTCGCGCGGGTCAGCAAAATACGAAATGTCGAAGGTTTGATTGAAACGCGTGGTCCATACTTCACGCGCTTGCAGTTCAACAAGCGTCTGCCAGGCGCCAACGTGGTTTGCTGCCGCAGCCAGTGGCTTAGGCCCTGTATATAGCGTTGCAATGAATTGCTGTTTTCTTTCGGTCGCCGGATGGTAAATAATTTTGCCAATATAGCTGGGGGCGCGTCCACGAAGAATGAAGGACGTGTTGTAGCCCATCGTCGTTCCCGTGACAATGTCGAGTTGAGGATTGGCGTGCGCGGTCGCCAGTAGTCCCGTGCCGCTCGAAGCATCATGGATCCAGAAATAGGCTCGTGAATAGAGCTGGTTGTATGGTGAAAGCGTTGTCTCCACACCCGTGGGAAGGTTTATCTTTCCTGCCGTCCAATCGATCCCTCCCCGAAAAAGAATCGGCGTGTGCAACATGAAGTAGGCTTGCCGAAATTCAGTACCCCAGCGCGCGCTATCAAAGCCAAAATGGTTCTGTGAACGAAGAAGGGCTGCATCGGAGCCCAGATAGAAGTCCGCGCGAAATCCCCAGGAAAGATTCTTGGTTGTCGATCGTTCCAAGGCTATCCACGCTGCGTCCAGCATGAACTGGTCACTGAAGCGATTTGGCGTCGGTGCTTCCGCCACTAGCCCAGTGAAATTGGAGACGGAAGTGAACCCGCTATCAAGCCATCCAAAGGATCGGATCCTGTATTTCCGACCCCAGTTCGCCAGGGCGCTACCGGCGAGCAAGGGCGTCTGATCTTCTGGGTAGACGCCGAGTGTGAAGCTCTGCCGGTCGGCGCCAGAGTCGTCGCGGCCTGTCATCTCTCCCATCCCTTGGAATCAGAGGGTGCTTGAGCTGGGCACATCGCACAGCACGTCAGAATCAGGATCGCTACTATAGAGAGCCGGGGCACAAGCCTCCGAGTGACACCGATGGCAGTGATGCTTCGGCGTTGAATTTGAAATTGCTCTAGTGGGCTGGACGTGGAACCGGGATCACCCCTACTTGCTCTTCCTTCATATAGGCGGCGCCGAAGTAGGGGAACTCCTTGCGAGTACGCCCGCGGTCTGGAGAAACGCCATCCGCAAGCGGAGTATTCGATGCCAGTTGCAGCATGATGTCCATGACGTCATCGCCGAGCGGCCGACCGTTGAAAGCAGCCTGGTCGAATGCCGCTTCCGTACCGATCTCATAAGGTAGGACGGAAGGGAGAAGGCGTGCTACGACCTGCTTCCCATACTCGGATGGGTTGACAACAGACCCCGCATACCTCGACATGTTTTCGGCTAACTCAGCGGTTACTCCGGAGTATTGAGTCACATCGCCGGCCGGTCCAGCAGCGTTGAACTTATCGATCAGTTCTGGTTTGGAAGGATCGGTCAAGAATATATGCGTGTACAGCGGTAACCCCCAACGCTGAACCTGCATCTCCGGCGCATGTCCGTACATGGACGACGTGGCCCAGGCGTGCACTTTGCCTTTTCCGATGAGGTGGTTCGGGACCTCCAGGACAATGGCCGTGACGTTCCGGCGCCCAAAAAAGTTTTTGCGGTTTTGAAAATGGCTGGCATCATATCGCTTTTCTTTGTAGTAGGTCTTGATCCAACCAATAATGGCCACGGCGTCGCCAGCAAAAAGATCCGGCGCTAGTCCGACATAGGCCCGAACTTCATTCTTTGTCTCGACCTTCCCGGTCTCACCCTCAATCAGGATTTCGCCCGCTGCACTGCGGGCGGCACTCTCTCCGGTTGCCCTTCGAACCTTGTATTTCTGAATGTGAGCGCTCTCGTCACCCTCCGCGTGACGGGCATCGCCGAACTGGAGGTTGAACGTCACGTCTTCGTGCGAGTCACCATTGAGGTCGAACCGAAACGCGTACAGCCCTTCCTTGTGAAGCAGATCCGGCACCGACAAACCTGCATCCGGGTTTACCGTCATGGCCATCACGGTGTTACCGGGGGCGCCCTCAAAGAGATAGAAATCGCAGACGTTGAGGCTTGGATCTTCTTTCGCCAGTTTTGTGTCGAAGTGATGTGACATACGTGACCCCTTTCAGCGGTTATTTGCAAAACAATCGACAGACTAGGCGACAGAACCGTGCCGCGTAAAGAATGGGAATCGCTCTTGAAGGCGAACGTCTGCCCTCGCAACTCCGGAAGCTGGGGATCCGCTCAGAATGGTATTCACTACTACCTCTGAAAGATCGTCCGGATGCCGCCCGTTCTGAGCCGCGAACGTGAAGCCGGAAGGCATTTGCGGGTCGTAGTGCAACACATCGGGCAGCAGCCGCGAAGCCAAACGCCGCCCGTGGGCATTCGGATTGCCCACCAGTCCGCTGGCGCTCGCCTTGGCCGCAATGGCCGTGACAATTTCCCCCGTGAGCATGGCGCGATCGTCTGACGGAGATATGCGGTGATACATGGCCGCCAGGGCTGTATCTTCCACGACGAGGGCGGCGACAAAAGGCGATCCGATACGTTTCCGCTCCCCGGTGTGCATCACCCGCTCCGCCCATATATCCATGGTTCCCAAGCTACGCAGGATCTTCTCTGGTATTTGTATGACAACCGCTTGGATGACGGCACTATGGATCCCGTACCCCGTTTCGACGCGGCCTGCAAAAACCCGGCATCCGTCCTGTTCCAACAAATCCGGACCCATCGAATCGCCCGGTAGCATCGCATTCCATTTCTTCGATCCTGAGTGGACCGTGACCTGTGATCTCTTCTGCGCACTGCTGTCCAACAGATCGAAGCTAACCCATGTGACGGCGATGACCGCTGTTCCCGGTTGTACTCCCGGCAACGCATAAAGATTTGCTCTGTTTTGGTTTAAGGCTCGCGCATCACCATTGCCACCCGAAGCGGTGGCGCCAGCGATTTCGGCAAACGCCTTCGCAGGCACTATGGATGCCATCGCGCAAGCCACAGCGCTCTCCAAAACAGTCCGGCGTGTCACCCTCTTTGCCTCGAGATCCTTGATCGCGCGTTCCATGTCTTGTCCCCTTCTGAATCTGGAGTTTGCAGCCGCCGACGCCCATCAGCCCGTTTTGGATCCGAGCCTTGGAGGTTCCACCGATACAGAGGCGAATGACGGAACGTGGCAGTTATAACTCGTATCTTCTCTTCAGATGAACAATTGAGCATCTACCGATTGCATAGGGGGGTGCCTGTATTTCTCTACAGTAAGTCGTTATCTCAACTGACACACTCTATTTACGAAAACCAAGTAGCTCTAGAAGTATGGTTCTGTAACTCTCGTCGAAGAACCTTGTTGCTCAATGTCCAGTTGACAGCACAACACCTAAGAGAGACATGCCATTCCAAGCGATCTGCACACCGATACACATTAGGATGAATGCCATGACGCGTAAAATGCCGTGCACTGTAGCTGGGGAGACCGCCTTGATCAATTTTGGGGCATAGCCGTAGCACAAGTAAACGGATGCGCTCAAGACCGCGGCGGCTAACGCTATTCCGCCATATGACTCGGTTTTTGCGATCAGGCTGTTGGCTGCAGAGTGCGCACTCAACGTGATCGTAACAACTAGAGTTCCTGGACCGGCTGTGATTGGAAAGGTGAAAGGATAAAAGATCTTGCCGTTTAAATCTTCGTCTTCGCCGGGAGCGCTCCCCTCGATTTCCTGATGCTTTGCGCGGTTTCCCGCATTTGCATCCTTTTCGAATAGGAGGGCCCAGGCTGTCGCCGCAATGACGATGCCGCCAGTGATCTGAACGATGGGAAGTGTTATCCCAAAGAAGCCGAGTAGCAAAGAACCAAGAAACTCGATGATAAGGAGAAAGCCAAGGGTCGAGAACGCGATCTTCCTCGCCAGTTGACGGTACACATCCGCAGGTTCGTCCCTGACCAATCCAAGAAAGATCAGCGCAGATCCAATTGGATTAATCAAAGGAAGAAGCACCGTCAGAGCGACAATAAAAGACTTCGAGAACAACAAGTTTGCACTTTCGGGGATAGTTTGTGAGATTGGTATTGGGGAACGCGCGCAAAACGAGCGCGATATCGAGCGCGCAACTTGAAGAGCTCGCGAGTTCCCATGCTGACTGGCAGCGCGCCTCGCGCCCCTTACGCCTTCTTACGAGCGGGGTTGCTGGCCTGAGCTTCATCATCGTCTATAAGATCTCTCCGCCGACAGCCCAGAAACCGCAGCCCGTCTACTGTGCTTTTCTGTTGGTTTCGCAGGAGCCACGCCTGAAGAAATATTCAGGCTATCGACTGAATAGATCAGCCAGGCATGATCCATGGAAGTGGGGTCAGATAGTAGTGAGTAGATGTGCAAAGCATCTGGCGGGCGCCTAAGTGATCGGCCTTGTACAGCTGCCGCCATCACGCGAATATAGGTATCGACTTGGAAAGTAGACCGATCGCCGACTACGCCCTTCTATCCGATTGCCGCTCCGCCGCTCTGGTAAGCCGGTACGGTTCAGTTGACTGGCTATGTATGCCGGACTTCGATTCTCAATCACTATTTGGCCGGCTCCTCGACACAGATTGCGGGTATTGGTCCATCTGTCCGCGGGAGATCGTCCGGATCAGTCGAAAATATGCGGAAGACGCGATGGTGTTGGAAACGACGTTTATCACGAAGACGGGGAGTGTCGTCGTGACGGACCTCATGGCTCTTGGCCAAGGCGTCAGAGGGCACGATCTCGGCCATCAATCCCCTCATGCTCTGTTGCGTTCGGTGGCCTGTTCAGAAGGCAAAGTACATGTCGATTTTGACTATTCCCCACGTCCTGAATACGGGCTCGTGGTTCCACTTTTGAGGCGGACCACCGTGGGGCTGGAAAGCCGTGGGGGATCGAGCATGTTCCTTCTGTCTACGCCAATGGATTTGGAAATAGTGGACGGTGCTGCACGATCTGACTTCGCCCTCATATCAGGGGAAGCGCGTCATTTTGCCTTACAACACCGCTCGGTTCTCGACGATCCTCTTTCTTCGTGGAGCCAGGCTGAAATTGCCAATCACCTGGTCGATACAGTTGAGGCTTGGCGAACCTGGTCCCGGCTGCATCAGAACTATCAGGGACCTTGGAAAGAACTTGTGGCTCATAGTGGCCGCGTGCTCCAGGCCCTGACCTATTTTCCGACGGGAGCCATCGTCGCTGCGCCTACTACTTCTTTACCGGAATCGGTTGGGGGAGACCGAAACTGGGATTATCGCTTCACCTGGGTTCGAGATGCCAGCTTTACGCTGGAAGCACTGTGGGTCGCCGCCTGTCCGGATGAAGCACTGAAGTTCTTCAACTTCCTGGCGGACGCGGCTCTGACGCAGGTGAACAAAGGTGCGGACCTGCAGATCATGTTTGGTATTCGCGGTGAGCACGATCTGACCGAACGAACGTTGCCTCAAATGCGCGGCTGGCGCAACAGCAGTCCGGTCCGCATAGGCAACGGCGCTTGGAATCAGCGCCAGCTGGATGTCTATGGTGAGTTGATGGGCGCAGTCTTTTTGCTCAGAGAACATCTCAAAAAGCTTGACGAGGTGACCCGCGAATTCCTGGTTCGTATAGTGGACGCAGCCGCTTCGCGCTGGCAGCAAAAAGACCAGGGAATTTGGGAAATCCGTGGCGAATCACGACATTTTGTCTACTCCAAGCTAATGTGCTGGGTTGCTCTCGATCGAGGTGTCCAAATGGCTGGACTGTTGCAAGCTGCCGAGAGAGTGCCCGCCTGGAAACAGGTTCAGGAGGAAATTCGCGAAGCAATTCTGCTGCAGGGCTGGAGTCAAAAGGCGGAATCTTTCGCGCAAACATTCGGGTCGGACGACTTGGATGCATCCTCCTTGATGATTCCGATTGTCGGCTTTTTGCCCGCGGACGACACTCGAGTTCTCTCAACGATTGATGCCACCGTCACGCACCTGACCGACCAGCATGGTCTTGTGTTTCGCTATATTGCGCAGGACGGCCTGTCCGGCAAAGAAGGATCATTTCTTCTATGCACCTTCTGGCTCGCTCAAGCGCAAGCGATGTCAGGACAATTAGATCGAGCGAAGGAGACCTTCTCCAAAGCCATCAGCTTCGGCAACGATGTTGCCTTATTCTCGGAAGAGATACTTCCAGATACAAAAGAGCTACTTGGCAACTTCCCGCAAGCGTTCAGCCACATCGGACTGGTAAATGCTGCGTGGGCGATCTTCCAACGTGAGCAAGCAGAATCCGGCGATGAAAGTCTCGCGTTGTCTAAGTCTTCGTAATTGAGAATCTGAACTTTGAGATCAACCGCTGCCAGGAGCGGTCGAACGGCCGGAACATTACATTTCCCGGAATGAGCAGCGAGAACCTCGTTCCATTGTTGACCGACGTCTGCAGCGACAAACGTGCGCCAATTTTGGAAGCTCGCTCCTTCATTCCAGTAATTCCGAAATGGCCTGCTTTGCCTTTGTCTACGAACTCGGGATCGAAACCGCGTCCGTTATCGTGAATTTGAATCTTCAGGTCACGACCGTAGCTCACCGCTATCGTCATCGTTGACGCACCGGAATGGACGCAAGCATTTCGGATCGCCTCAAATGCTATGCGGCACACTTCGTCTCTTGGGACCGGATGGATGGGTCGGATTTCGCCGCTCACAGTCACAAGTACCCGCATCGAGCTAGGAGCGCGTTCGTCGGCGGTGTGTTGGAACGCCTCCGATAGCCGTTCGGGCGGGGAGGCATTACGAAGGGACTCGACCGCGGCTCGACCTTCCTCCATTGCTTGTGACAGCCACTGCGAAAGCTTAGCGAGCGATTGCTTCGCCCGAGGCAGATCATCCAAATATTCTTCTAATCCATCGGCGACAAGCTTGCTTCCCTGGATCGTCTGTAACAGCGTATCGTGCAGTTCACGAGCCATTCGCGTTCGCTCACTTAGGCGTTCATCGAATCTCACCTTCATCGATTTTGCATAGCTTTTCATCCTGACGAGATACAGCATCGATGTCAGACACATCAGAACAATCACACACATCGTTCTGAACCAGTAGGTCTGGTACCAGGCGGGCGGAATATTGAAGACCAGTGTTGCTCCGGTTTCATTCCAGATCTGATCGTTGTTGCAGGCGATCACATGGAATCTATATTGCCCGGGACCGAGGTCGTTATAGAAAGCCTGCCGCCGCGTACCTGCGTCCTGCCAAGATCCGTCTCGACCCTCAAGCCGGTAAAGAAATCTTACCCGCCGCGGGTTTACGAAACTCAATGCCGTATAGTCTACTTCCAAATCACCTACCCGGGGTCGTAGACGAACTGTTTCCGTGGCGGGAAATGGCTTTCTGTCAGCGACAAGGCCCTCCACGTGAACTGGCGGTGGTGTTTCATTGCGAAACAGGTGGCTGGGATCGATTGTCTGCAAAACTACTTTATTGGCGAACCAAAGTCTTCCATCGCTTGATTGCGCGGTCGGGTTGTAGTCGGCCTTCCCGGATAGCAGGCCGTCAAATGAATCGAAGACCCTTGTGGTCACAATAGTTTTTGGGTCGTTCCACCATTTTTCGACCTCTTCTTTGTTTATTCTTACCAAGCCGCATTCCATATACAGCCAGAGCGCCCCTTGGTTATCCCAGTTCAACCCGAAGGTTCCGTCGCAGGGCAGACCGTTGCGAGAGGTGAGGGTTTGAGTCTTGTCCTTTCGCCATGCAATCAAGCCATAGCCCGTTGTGGCAAAGACTGAGTCATCGGAGTTGACTACGACCTGGCGGACCTCGTCCGATTCCGAGTGCGGAAAAGTAAATACTTCAGCTCGCCCGTTGCGAAATCTTGCCAAGTTACCATCTCGAAGACCCAGCCAGATTGCGCCATGCGTATCAGCCGCCAGGAGACGTGCAGACGGAATCTCGGCCGCCGGATATTCCTCAGCCACTTTCAAGTTCTGGATACGGATCAACTCTCTATTCGATCCGCTGACTTCAGCCCAAATATCGTGGTTCATGTCTTCGGTCATACCCACGATGAATCGGGTCGAACTTCCGTCGCTCCGAACGACGCGACTGAATCGCCCTTGTTTGTATAGAAACAGATCAGAATCGACCCCGACCCACAATTGACCGCGGCGGTCGGCGAAGAGCGCTGTCACCTCATTGCCGGGCAAACCCTCGCCTGATCGAACGGATGACACACGACCGTCCTTTATCGAGTCCAGGCTGTTGCCGTTGGCGAGCCACACGGTGTCGTCCGCGGACACAACGACGGACACAACGTTGTCCGAGCTGAGCCCTTCCCGTGTTGAGAATGTAATAACTTGCGGTCGATGGAAACAGTCGATGCCCCGGGTCGTAACAGCCCAAATCCCACCTTCGCGGTCTTCATAGAAGCTTTCAACCTTGTTGGCGGAAAGACCGTCTTCCATGCGAAATCTATCTACATGGGTGCCGCGAATGTGATAGATCCCCTGATTCACGGTTCCGACCCACAGGCCTCCATCGCGATCAAGAAGCAAGGCAGCTACGCTTAAGGTTGAGCTATCCAAGCCCGGCGCTATCAAAGGTTTCCAAGTTCCGTCTCTGAACTGCTGAAGCCCTCGACCGCTGCCTGTCCAGACCATTCCAACCCACAACGACCCATCCGGGCCCGGCGCAAGAGCCGTCACGCCATCATGTCCCTCCGAGCTTTCGAGTCCAGGCGAAAAATAGGCAGCGGAAGAACCAGGCTTCCAGCACAAGAGACCACGATCCGTGCCTGTCCAGAAATTCTTAGATACGTCTCTTAGCAGCGTGCTCGAAGGTCCCGTGAGGGGCACGCCTTCTGATTTGTCCGGACAGTGGATGGACGCCTCGGAAACCTCACACATTGGCGGGGATCTTTGCGCGCCATCGCGAGCAAACCAAATGTTCCCGGCGTCATCCTCAAAGAGGGCGAATGCCGTGTCACGAAAAGTTGGAAACTGTACTAGTTTCCCGCTCACAAAATGCGCGAGGCCGTTTCGTGTTCCAATCCAGAGACTTCCATCGCGTGAGCCGAGTAGAGAGACCACGGCATTTGATGGCAAGCGCTCCCCGTCCGGCGATGTCCAGGGAAGAAGTCGTGAACCGTCGAAGCGTATGATGCCCGATCCGGTGCCGATCCAAAGATAACCATCTCTGGTCTGCGTAATGACGCTGGGCGCAGCGCCGAAGTACCCATCCTGCGCCAGCCATGCGGTATGGGCAAACTGAGAAACGTTCAAATTAGGAACAAGCGCACTGGCGGGAACGGATGCAACGAAAGCAAGCCACAGACAGCGCAATCCTAATGGGAACGACCCCGACAACAGGGTGGAGTAACCCTCTCGATGATCGTCGCGCAGCTGGCACACCTCAATGCTCATAACACTTCTTATCGTTCGGGCACTACGGTAACTCGCGGTTGCGGGAATCACGTTGTGCTCGAAAGAACGCGGTCAACCGATCGCGAACTCCCCTTGAGGTCTTCCTATAAATCGCCTGACCTGGTATGACAACGGACACAACCGTGCCGGCATGAGAGGAGCTCGAGATGTTAAAGACGCCGCCCACAGATAACGCCCGCTCGCGCATACCCGCTAAGCCAAAGTGGCCCGCCTTGCCGCATCGCAGGACTTCTTCGTCGACACCACATCCGTTGTCTCGTACTGTGACCTGAAAGCGCCTCTTGTATTCAAGTTCGACCCATAGATCCCGCGCTCCAGAGTGGGCGCAAGCATTGCGGATGGCCTCATAGGCAATGCGATACACCTCGTCGCGTGCTATCGGATGCATCTCTCGAATCGCGCCTACTGTCGAAACACTGACAGTCA
>CBAAAA010000059.1:0-14375 GCA_964658695.1 uncultured Solirubrobacteraceae bacterium
CAAGCAGGATCAACGTAATAAAAACCGGCGGAAGATAGCGGTTATCGATGCTGAAGAAACGAGTAATGTAGTTCAAGCGGGCTCCTCCAACTGCAGAATTTTGTTGAGTGCGGGATCGGTCACAGTTTGCGTTTTCCCCGAAGGCCAGCGAATCTGAATCTTGTCGACGTGATCCACTTTGCCAAACCCGAAATGAAGGCGGCGTTGATTCTGTGCACAGAAACCGCTGCCGCCCGAAACTTCCTGCGACTGCTGCTGTCCGTTCCAGAACGCCGTCACGTGCGCCCCGATCGCGCTCCTGTTTGAGGAGCTACCTTTCAGTTCCAGTTCGATCCAGCGATTCGCCGGATCTACCGTGTTGCGGTATAGAAGAGCCGGACCGTTCTGATTTGCGATCACCACATCCAGGACACCACGGTTCCCGAAATCGGCCATGGCGACAGAGCGACCGTCGTAAGTATCCGTGACACCCACCATTTGCGAGACCTCGCGAAAAGAACCAGCCCCATCGTTCACCCAGACGCGCTTCTGCTGATAGCCGGATAGACTACGCCCGTTTAACGGCGGCCAGTTAGCCGCATCAGAGATGATCGCCTGATTTCCACCGGCCACCTTCGAATAGTCATACCAATAAGTTCGATGGCGATCTAAGGAGACATTCCCGTTGACGACATAAAGATCGAGGTTCCCATCGTTGTTCAGATCCCCGAACTGTGCGCCGAAGCTCCACCCACCCATTTCAACGCCCATGGCGTTGGCCAGGTTCTCATAACGAGTGCCGCTCTTGTCCGGCACCCACATATTGTTCCCTTGCACGAGAACGCCTTCTTCCGAAATATTCGAAACGTAGATTGCAAAGCGGCCATCGTTCAGCACATCCCCTACTGCGGCATTCATTCCGCTCTTGGGAGCGTAACCGACGCCAGAATCCCGTCCTACCTCGCGAAAGCGCTTGCCTCCGTCGTTGTAATAGAGCTCTGATACGCCGTAATCATTGGCGATGAACAGGTCCGGATAGCCGGTGCCGCGAAGATCCGCAGCAACGCTCGCAAGTGACCAACGGCGCGAATTGATACCCATTCTCTCCGAAACCTCTTCGAACTTGCCGCCGCCGAGATTGTGGAACAGATACTTGCGCCCCCCGTTTGCGGCATACTCGAAACTGTCCGGCATCATGCGCGTGTTTTTCAGATGCCACAGATCAATTCGCTCATCGTAGTAACCGCCAATAAACAAATCCAGCTTTCCGTCCCCATCGTAGTCGAACCATAACGCCGTGTTGGCATTTACCCAGGGTGGAAGATTAATGCTGTCAACGTGGGTAAACTTCTTTCCACCGTCGTTGTGAAATAGCTGCGGCTTTCCCCAACGATAGAGGAGCACGTCTTCATAGCCGTCGTTGTCATAATCCCCCCACACCGCTCCCATTGAGACTCCGGTGTCCGGATGATTCAGATCGGCAAGACCCAGCTCGCCGGCAACATCTTGAAACTGACCGTTCCCTAGATTTCGATAGAGCGCATTTTGCGAGTTCTCGCCGCTGCTTGTGAGATAGATGTCGGGCCATCCGTCTCGATCGAAGTCCACCACAGAAACCGCGGCGCCCATGGAAGCGACCTGCTCCATGATGTGTTTCAACTTAGGGTCAAGATGCGGAGATGTGTGCTGGAAATGAATGCCGGCGGACCCGGAGCACTCCTGAAGAATAAATCCATACCGTTTAAGCACCTCGGCATCGTTCACCCGTGCGGCCCCGGCCCGATGAGCGCGCACCAGCTTTACGGCGGCTGGAACGCACAGCATCGCCACGAATAACAGGCTCACCGAAATTTGAGATGAGCGACGCACCTAGTTCCAAAGCCCTCTCACGAAAGCATCCGGAGTCACGTACCTGGTATGGAACAGCTCCCAATCCCTGGGATGCCGGCAGAAGGCTGGGTCGTCCTCAATCGCCGTCGGCGAAGGAGGGTTATCCTTCATGCCGTGGAACGGGAGCGGCTGAACGGTCTTAGAAAAAACCGTGTTGTAATCGCCGTCCTTTACCCAACCATCGCCAACCATGATGAAGTCCCTCTTCCATCCCTTCGCAGGCGGTTCGGGTGCGGCGAAGGCTAATCGAAGTTCATCGCCAGCGTTCTGAATGACGTACCGGTCGTCAGTGGACGCGAGCAGTTCGCGGACGTCTCCGAAACGTGTGTAGTAACCCTCTAAGTCGCGCCACTTTTGCGCCGTTCCCTCCAGACGATCGTATTCGGGAATCTCCGGCGAGGACGCGTTCGCTTTGTCCATGTAAGAAAAGCCACGATACCGGAGCTCGGCCTCGCTCATCCGAAGCGACTGTGTGCGCAAACCAGGGTTCGGAATCTCGACGGCCCAGGCAAGCTGGTCCCAATAGATCTCCATATTGGTCCGAAGCCGAAGCTTGCGAGGGGCTCCTTCCATAAATAGCCGCCCGATCGGAATCACAGCCGTTTTCAGTTTACCCGCGAGGAACCCGAGGTTGTCACCTGCCTGCGCCCAACGTGAATCATGGTCGAGCACTTCGATTCGAAGCGGACGCGGATCATTTTTTTGTCCGAGGGCGTTTTGTCCAAGGGCAATGTTCACTGTGGCATCCGTGGGATGAAGCCAACCCGAAGCAATCAACACCAGTCTGTCAGTTTTTGGTGCATCATCAGGAAGTTCCAGCTCAACCCAATGATCGCGGGTCACGCCTTGATATCGGCCCCGCCCGAAAGTATCCAGGTACTGCCGGTCAGTCCTTCGAACCACTTCGCTGACATCCGAACCTTTGTCGTCAATAGCGGAAGCAAACGCTTGAGGCGGAGTGACCGTGTAGATCTTCAACGGCGGAGGCGGGATTGAGCAGCGTTCATCTGTAAAGATCTCTGTGCCTTCCGGATGATCAACCGCCTGAAGAGCGTAGTGATCGATGTAAAAAGTTTCCCAAAGCTCCGCCGTGACACGCAGATCGTACTAATTGTCCCTTGGCTTTAACGACTCGCCGGGAATCTTGAACCATTCTTGAGTCTGCTGAACCTGCGCCACGGTCTGCGCATTGATATGCAGTCCAAGCGCGGGCGACCAGGGCGCACTATCCTTTAAAAACTCCATCTTCTGACCATTCCAGGCAAAAA
Organism: uncultured Solirubrobacteraceae bacterium; assembly: GCA_964658695.1. Lineage (GTDB taxonomy): Bacteria > Acidobacteriota > Terriglobia > Bryobacterales > Bryobacteraceae > Bog-105. The sequence continues at coordinate 3,138 of CBAAAA010000059.1, forward strand.
GCGAAGGACAGGATCCCTTCAAGCGTTGTTGCGCCTGAATCACAGCATCGGATGCGAGCTCGAACTCCGCTTGTACCGATCCATTCGGCCAGATGATCCTCGCTACGTCGGTGCGCTTCTGAGTGCCGAGACCGAAGTGAACAACTGGAGAATCGATGGATTGCTTCTGATTCAGCAACCCGGCGCGTATCTCTACTTCGCCGCCGATGCCAAAAGAATTTATGCGTTGATCTCCGCGCGCGTTTGCAGCTCTAGGTAGAATAAGCTGCCAGCCGTAATTCCTGACGCCCTGGTTCAGGAGCACGGCCAGGTTCCCGTCGGGCGCGGCTGCCACGATGTCAAGGCGGCCATCACCGTTCAGGTCTCCCGCCCCGAACACTTTGTACCCTGCAGGGAGGGACACGGGCGAAAATCCATTCCCGTCGCCAAGAAGCAAACGACCGCCTGCGCCCAGGAAATCGGATGCGCCATTGTTGTCGAAATCCGCAGCAAGAACGCCGCCGTCGGCTGATCCGGAAGGCTGAGCAAATCTCTGGATCTGCCAGTTATTCGAGTTGACCAGCGGAACGATCTTGTCCAGAGCGCCATCAGGACTCAGGAGAACGAAGCTCAACAATGATCCTTGTCCATTCACTTTTGCAACCGTCGAACCCACATAGGTGGTGGTTAATGTAGCTCCAATAGGAACTTCGCGGTACTGACCAAGACGCTCATTCAAGAACACGTGTGGCTTCCCCGCCGCGTCAACGATGAGAACGTCCGGATCTCCATCCCCGTCGATGTCGGCGCGGGAAAAAGCCCTGACTCCGTCAACATTCCTAAAAGGTTGCACGATGTTGAACGTCAAATCACCGTTGTTGCGTAAAACGATCGGCTCGCCACTGCTTGCGCCAAGAACGATATCAAGGTCTCCGTCCAGATCGACATCGAAGGGATAAGCGCCAACATAGTTTCCATGCAAAATAGATGCCGGGATTTTTGATCGCGCAGAGATCTCTTCGAAATCGTTGACCGCACGCTGATGATAGATCCTGATGCCGGAAGCGCTCGCAACGACGAAGTCCGTTTTGAAGTCATAGTCTAGATCCGCGGCGACGATCCCGTTCCGCCCTGGTGCAGAGCCGCCCTCGTTACGAAGAAGTGGGGCATCGCCAATCGCCAGCCCAAGTGCACCGGCGGTCACTAACGTGAGCTTGCTGCCCCCATCAAGGGAAACTGCGCCGGCCCACGTAACGGCTCCGCTCTTGACTTTCGGCTCCGTGGGAACGAACTTCAGCGCGGTATCAGGAGATGCGGGACGGGAGTCCGGGTTCTTAAGTCGAAGACAGACCAGAAATGGATCGGCCACAAAGGCGACCGGAGTCTTAATGCTTTCGAGATTACGCCGGTAATCTGGATCGCGAATCAATAAGTTCCTTAGGAAGACTGCCTGCACTGACGCCGCGCGGCTATTCGCCGGAATGGCAGCGAGCCGGGATTGCGCCTGCGGTGGCCACGCGACTGACTCCTGCTTCAGTTGCCCCAGCATCTTCGACACGCTGCCGCCATCTCCCCGCCTGGCGGCAAGCCGTAGAAGATCAATCTGCACCGCCACGTTGTGAGGCTCCTTTGCGAGCAGCTTTTCAAGTAGCGACTGCGCTGTGCTTTCATCGGACGCAGAGCCTTGGCGCTCGGTCTGCTCGGCAAGCGAGTAGAGCGCCTTCAGGTTGTTTGCGTCCAATTCCGCCGCCTTCCGATAGTGCGCGAGAGACTCGGGGATCTTGCCACGTCTCGCTTCGATCGCTCCAATCAGTTCTTCAATGCGGCTGTTCTCGGGCATCAGCGCGCGCGCCTTTTCGGCATACCGCAGTGCCGCATCAAAGTCCTGCTGCCGAACCAGTAGCAAGGCCAGATCCGCCCAGGATGCAGGTTCACCCGGCGCAAGCCGCGTCGCTTCCGTCAAACGCTGGCGAGCACGGACATCCTCCCCAGTCTGCAAACCCGCAACTCCCACGGAAAAGGCGGAGACAAAGTCAGCATAGCGTTGGGAGTTCGCCGCTGGAAGACCGTTCTCACGGCAAGAGACATAGAGTAGCGGGAGGCAAAACACGGCCGTGACCCCGAGCAATATTTTCAATTTAAATTGCTGCTCTACAATTCTTGCAGTCCGGCAGCCAGGGATCATCGTTCCAAGGTTGTACCTTCAGATCAATCGAAAGATGGAGGCATCACTTACTCGACAGGCCGAAGCTGTACAAAGTGCTGTCGTAAGTCGCGATGTAGACACGCCCATTCGCAACCGAGAGTCCGCTGAAGTGATTGAACGACGTGATCTGATCGCCGCTCGAATAAAGTTCCTTACCGGTCTCGGCATCGAGGGCATAAAGGACGGCATGAGACGAGTTCCTGATGCGCTCTGGACTGTAGTCGTAGAGTCCCCGCTGCGGATAGGCCTGTTCGGTATTCTCGCCATTCCCATAGGCGAAGACAATTCCATTGGCAACGACCGGTGGCTCGGCGCGGTTCATGTCGCGAGACATCCAGCCAGGGTTCAACTGAAATTTACCGCCGGCTTGTTCTACCTTCAACGCCACCACCGCACCATGATCGACCGCACCATACGAGACAGGGACCTGAAAGGTTTGCCGCGCCGGCCCCCAGAAAGGAGTAAGAACCCAACGAGTGCCTTTGCCGTCTTCCCAGCTTGCCATCGATCCCCAGATGCCTGCTGAAGCAAAGTTGACTTCTTCATTGCACATCAGCGGGGTTTGCGCTAGCGGACTCTGATGATCGTTGCCGCCGGCTTCTTTCGTGTCAAGTAAATACACGCGACAGGCTTTACTGCCGACCACCATCAATTCCTTTCCTTTGTATGGGAAAATAGCCGGCGTCACCTGGATATCGAGATCACGCTTCTGCATCCAGGACCACTCCGGAGGCTCAAACCAGTCGCGAAGTTCCATCTGATCGCCATTCACGTGCGCGCCGACTAGACCATTTCCGAACATCCGATTTTCCGGTTCGTAATAACCGTCGCCAGTGGGCGCCCAGACAGTTCCGGAAGAATCGATTGCGGCGCCTTCCCTGCCCCACAAACCGCCGCTGCGTGGATTGAAGGTCATCACCTTCTTTTCGGGATCATTGATGCTCACCGCCCAGATCTGATTGGGATTGCCATTGCAGCTCTGTGAAGTGGTGGTGTAAAGAACGCCTTTCCAAAGATTCAGCGCATAGGACTTGCCATTGCCGAAGCCAAACTTGAACGGCGGCGCCACATCCTCCCCGTCGGCAACATTGAGGGAGTGCAGTTGCCCGTCGCCGGCCAGCGCGTAAATAGTGTACTTGCCGCTTGCATCCGCGGGTCCGATCACCGGAGTCGCGGTCATACCACCCGGACAAAGCGGGTCGCCCGGCTCAAGTCCCCGACCTTCCACCACTGCCGGATAGTCGAAGTGTTTGTGCCAGAGAGTGGTCCCGGCATCCACATCAATGGCGTACAGATTGTCTGAAATCCCCGCCTCGATCGCGATCTGCCTAGGTCCATTTGCGGTCGTTACCCTGCCAACAATGAGAGGCGGAAAAAGGGAGTGCATCTCCTTGGGTTGATTGTCGAGCTTAAGCTTCCAGAGAATCTTCAGATCCTTGACGTTGGCGGTAGTCAGGATGTGTTCCTCACGTTGCCAACCAGTACGCTGGGGACCGCCGCCGTCCGTTAACCAATCGGCACACTGACCAAAGGTGCAAAGCACTGCGATTGCAAGACAGAGTAAGGTTTTCATCAAGTTTGTTACTGTCCCCCGGCCAGTTGCGGCTGCGTCTTCGGCAGCCCGAAGCAATACACACTGCCGTCTTCGCCCGCAAAGTAGATACGCCCATTGGCAACGGCCAGTCCGTTCGGCTCAGCCGCGATTGGGATGGCAGTGGCACTTGCGTATAATTGGCTCCCGGTTACTGCGTCCATCACATACAGGACCGCCGGCTTAGTCATTGCTTTCCGCTCCGCATCACTGTACGCATGGCCATTCTTTTTCGCCACTCGCTGTGAGTTGCCGGTTGATAAAGCGAAAATCAGTCCATTAGCAATCACAGGCGGATCCGGAGACGTCATGCCGGCAGAGGTCCAGACCTGCTCCAATTTGAGCTGCCCGTTCTCATCGCTCAATCGCAAAGCCTGAATCCTGCCATCCACAGTTCCGTAAACAGGAGCGTAGAACCAGCGTTTGTCGCCATCGACGTCCGGCCAGCTGGCGAACGTTCCCCGAAAGCCGGATCCGTCATACTGCTTGCCGCCATCGACCAATGACGCACTCGCAAGGAGCGGCGTCTTGTGATCACTTCCACCAAGAGAATCGGCATTCAGGAGATAAATCCGGCCATCCGAAAAGCCAGCGATCACCACGGTTTTCCCGTGCCAGGCAAAGACCAGCGGCGTAATGCCGGGCGGTGAATACTTCTTCGCTAATGGCTTTCCCGCGGGAGTGAAGTAGTCCTTGATCTTCAGGTCTTTCGGCGCAAGCGCAATCACCGTCTGATGCGCTTTTCCCGGCTTGTCATCCGGAGCCGAATCCATTTGCAGGAGAATATTTCCATTCGGCGCAATCGAGGTTCCAGCCAGACCGGAAAACGTTCCCCGTGCAGCGACGAAGGATGCAACGTGTTTGTCGCTGCTCAACAAATCAAGCGCATAGAGCGCGTTTGCTTTGCCGTCGCAATTGCCGCTGGTGGTCGCGTAAACTACATTATCGCGAAGGTTCAGACTGCTCACCGTTGCGCCTGGCGGAACGAAAGGCTTGGCGGGCAGAAGATCTTCCCCGGTAGAACTGTTCAACACATGCAGAGCACCATCAGCGCTGACCGTGTACATGGCATTCAGCCGCGTCAACGTCGTTGGCAGAAGCGGAAACAGGCTTTCAGAAAGCGGTGGGAAATAGGGGTTAAATCGACGCCTGGGGGGCGGTAATGCTCCCGGAGGTGGTGTTCCCGGAGGCGTCGCAGGCGCAGGGGCAAAGTGAATCGTTGCGGAACTACTTCCGGCCATAGCAACCGGTGCGCTAAAGTTTTGGGAACAATGTGAATTCGAACCAGATCCCAGATGCGACTCCCAGATCAGCTTGTTGAGATCGGCGTCTACCGAAAAGACCCGGTTCGAGTTCGCGCTGAAGACAAGCATCTCTTTAAACCCGCGATAGGTAATCAGATTGCCATCAATGATCGGCGCGCTCAAAACTAAATTTGAGTTTTCCCTCGGCTCGAATCTGTAAAGAACTTTCAGATCCGCGATATTGCTCTTATCGAGAATGCGTTCCGACTTGGCCCAGTTTTCCCGCTGCGGTCCGCCGCTTTGAGAAGGCCAATCAGCGGCGGAAATAGATAGCGCTCCGGCAGTCGCAGTCGCCGCACAGAGCCAGACGTTTCTGAAAAGGGTCGAGTAGCTCAAATAGTGTTCCGGCTAAAACAGAATGCGGCTTTTCTTCCCTTCGAGTTTCTTAACATCCAGTCCCGGGACGTTTTGAAGATCAGCGAACGACTTGAAGTCACCGTTCACGAGTCTAAATTGAACGATCGCCGCCGCCTCGGAGCGGTTGAGGACCAGCGAGGTCTCCAGATCAACCACGTTCGCCCGGTTCAGGTAGACGGGACCCGGAGTTTCAGGGGCAAAATTCTTGGACAAGTAAACGAGGATTGATTCAAATTCCTCATCGCTGCCCTGCGCCCCTAACTTGATCATTTTGCCGATGGTGTCTTCCCACTGGGAGCGGCTCTGATGCAAACTAGCCGCCTTCTCCGCAGAATGACACTTGCCGCAGATTCGCAAGGTCGCTGCTCTTCCTGGGCCATCAGGCATGTCGGCGCTGGCAGAAACTACCGAGACCAGCAGCGCCACCGCCAATCGGGAAGAGCGCTTCAAATAAGACCGATCTACATTTAACATGGACAGACTCAGAAAACCTTGAGACGTATGTTGCGAGTTTCCATCTTCATGGCGGCCCCAGGAAGGCGATGCAACTGGATACCGATTTCACCCTGCATCTTCCTGTTCGCTGTATCGTCGTCCACCAGGACGCTCATGACATGGCCATTGATCAACTGGATCAATGTATTTCCTCGCGCGATGATCTGAATCTCGTTCCAGTCGGCATCCTTGATGAAGCTTCGGAGCTCGGCATCGGTCCCGACAGAACCAATAGAGCCTGACTTCTTACCCTCCAGCACCGTCGCGATCTGGCCGCGCAATGCTAGAAAGCCTCGCTTCCTTTCCTCATAAACCTGTCCGGTGTAGCGCTGCTTCAGATCGATATCGGCCTGGTATCCCTTCATGACCCATTTGGCGACCTCGGGCAATTCGACGCTCCGATACTGAATCCCGCTATTGCCATCGTTGACGCCCGTCAGGCGATACTCCGCCTTGAACTCGAAGTCCGCCGGCTCGCCGCCCTTCCATATACAAAAGGTATTTTGAACCGGCTGATGATTCAAGGTCGACTCGCCCACGATTGCGCCGCCGGCCGCGTGCCAGAAGTCAGGGTCACAGTCCCACCCTTTCAACGTGCTGCCATCGAAAATCGGTTTGAAACCCTCCTCAGCCAGAGGCGGAACCGGCGAATTTACAGCAGCGAGCATTACCGGGGCCAGGGACGTCACACCCAGGCACAGGAGCGGAAGGCATACTGCAGTCAGGCGAGAGTGTCGCATGCGGGTACCAGAGCACACAATGGCTGGCGCAAAATTGAGCGTATCACCTTGCAAACCGAAGCCTCCCGCATTCGGAAAGCAGCAGCTCTTGACGGCCTGCATGTGTTAGAACGGAGTCGAGGGTTCGGACAACGGTTCCAGCGAAAACTGCCCTCGAATGCCTTGAGGTTCGTGGCTACATTACTGACTACTAACGATGTACTGCAAACGCTTCTGGAGGTCTACTGCCAGTCCAAGGAGGAGGCCATCGCCCGCGCTCGAAAGCTGGCGCTGTCCGACATCAGATTCGACGCCAATCTGCTCCACTGCTTTACAAACCAGGAGGACAGAAAGTGGTCGGACGAGGCACTTCTGATCGGCCTGGACATCCTGGATGCGGTTTCAGAACGCGACAGGCTGGTGCTTGGCGTCATGACTTTTCTCAAACACGCCAACCCCAAAGTCCGCTCCAAGGCTGCCCTGTTTATTTCACGAAGAAGACCGAACCTGACCTGGATCGCGGATCTCACCACCCAGTCGGACGCGCGGGTCCGCGCCAACATCATCGAAGGCCTGTACGGAATAAAAGAAGATTTTATCGCTCGTCTGTTCCGGAAGCATGTGAACGACCCGGACAACAGGGTTGCCGGCAACGCGATCCTGGGCTTATATCGTCTCGGGGATGCCGATTCCATCCTGCTGATCGACGATCTTGCTAAACATGAGAACCCCAAATTTCGGGTCACAAGCGCCTGGTGTATGGGTCAGACAGGAGATCCTCGATTCGCGAATGCTCTGGTGAGCCAGTTGAGTGACGCTGACAAACTGGTCAGAAAGCAGGCTCTGCTCGCTCTTGGAAACATCAAGAAGGCTCTGGCAGAGGTTCGGAATCGCAATCCTCTCCGGCTCGCAATACGGAAGCATCGCTCGGAGAGCGACACTGACTGCATATCTACAACCGTCCGTAAGGATTCTGAAGAAATCGTCCGCCAAGTGTTACCGACCGAGTTTCTCGTGAAGGCTGGCGGAAAATACATAAGGCAGTACCGTGTCCAGGAATATGACCGTTCCGCTCCGATCGAAGTCGTCTTCGCAGTCTGCCTGCCGCCCGGTGAAGATCCCGTATTCAATGTGGCATTTGAGCAGGCTCTGCGAGGTTGTTCTACGATTTTGAGGCCGAAAGACAAACTGCAGGTAATCAATCTCAGCCACAAGACTCAATTGGGATGTTCTGCCCGGGAGATCAGAGAATCCACCGCGGTGATGAAGAAGGTCCTGGAAAACATCGACTTTGGTTCGCCGCATTTGAACCTGGTCGTGGTTGGCGCGAATTCTGAAACGCTCATAATCGACCGGCTCATCGACATAGGGTCGAACGTGGCCGCAGCCCTCTATGTCGTTGCGGTCGCACCTGAATGGAAAACCTCGGAACTACGACGACGCGTGGTGGCAAACGATGGCATGTTTCGCGAGTCTGACCAGTTCGACCTCTCCGAAACGTGCTTTGAAATATGTCTGTCCCTGCTCCACCACTACCGCATCGAGTGGAAAAAAGCCGAAGGCGATATCGAGCTTGAGGTTCGATCAGCCGACGGCCGGGGTTCCGCAGTCTACCAGGACTAAGCGCTACCCCGGTTTCATATCGCAATCGTTTCACCTGCTTGAACTGGTTCGAACTGCCGCCCGGCGCTGAGCGCACCGGGACAGATAGGATTTGGTATCATCTCTCGGCTGAGGGCGAAAGATGCTAGCTTCCGCAAAATTAGTCGGCTTCATCAGTACTACGGACTACGGCCGCGCACGGGGGTTTTACGAAGGCAAATTAGGCTGCGAGATCTTGAGCGCTGACCCATTTGCGATGGTGGCAAGTTTGGGAGGCCACCAGATTCGAATTGTGAAAATGCCCGATTTTAAGCCGGTCCGGAACACCGTCCTTGGTTGGGACGTGACTGAGATAGAGGCAGTTGTCTCCTGGCTTAAACAGCAGGGAGTGGAACTCGAGAAATACCCGTTTATAGAGAACCAGGAATCCGGGATCTGGGCGGCTCCCGGAGGCGCTAAGGTCGCTTGGTTCAAAGATCCCGACGGCAACGTACTGTCGGTCAGCCAACACGTTTAACGAGCGTCAGGCGATCAGAGTCGCAGGGCCCACGTTTCCGCAGTGCTTCTTCAAACGAAGCCTAAGCTCTGCCCGTGCACGAAGCAGCCGGCTTTTTGCTGCCGCAACCGAGATTCCCAAAGTCTCGGCAACCTCGGGCATCGGACGTTGTTCAACGTCGCGCAGCAGAAAAACTCTCCGGAGTAGCGGGGGTGTCCGGCGGATTTCCTCCTGTAGGACCCGCGCTACCTGCTCCTGTCCAAGTCCCTGTTCCGGGGATTGGCGCAGATCTCGAAGCTCAAGGGTGATATTTTCTTCGCCCGCGCCAAGGGCCTCTTCCAGGTAGAGTATCCGGGCACGTCGAAGCTGGCGGAGGCGCATCAGGCATTGGTTGACGACGATCCTGGTTAACCAGGTGGAGAACTTAGAATCTCCCTGAAAATGCCTGATGTGTTCATATGCTTTCCAAAAGGCGTTTTGCACTTCATCTTCAGCTTCCTGCTTGTCCCTGAGAATGGATAATGCAACTTTCATTGCGGAAGTCCGATGCCGCGCCACAAGCTCAGCGAAAGCGTCATTGTTGCTCGCCTGGCAAAGAGCCACCAGTTCGGGATCCGGTAAACTCGCATAGCCGCTATCCTTTTGCATCTGGCCAATGACCGTGGAATCCATGTGATGAAGCCTCTATGAATGAATGTAAGCCCGAATTCGAGGATAAAATCGGTGAGGGTAAAAGCGGTTTTAGTGTCGTAGAAAATCGAGAAGTCGAAGTAACCGACGCTGAAATGAATTTGAAGAGGGCTGAAAGCGGCGAGGAGACGATCCGCCGTGTGCTCTCCAGCTATGACATTGGCCAAAAACTTAGACAGCTTCGCTTACGCAAGAAAATCGCGCTGACGGATTTAGGCAAGCACACCGGCCTTTCCGCGTCCATGTTGTCCCAGCTTGAAAACGGAAAGCTGATTCCCACGCTGCCCACCTTAGCCCGCATTGCGATGGTGTTTGACGTCGGCCTGGAACACTTCTTCGGGGAAAAGCGTGTCCAGCGCACATTTTCCATCGTTCGGGCAGAAGACCGGCTTCGTTTTCCGGATGTTCCCGATAGCCCGATCCCTGGGTACTTCTTCGAAGTGCTTTCCTTTGGTGCGCCGCAGAAGTCGGTTTCGGCGTATCTCGCTGAGTTCCCGCTGCGGGAAGGTCGCGAGGTACGGGAGCATTTCCACGAAGGTTCCGAATTCATTCATGTGCTGGACGGAGTGCTCGCGATAAACTACCAAGCAGAACAGCACATCCTCCGTGCCGGCGACAGTGTTTACTTCGATGCCTCCGAGATGCACTCCTACTGCGGGCAGTCCGTATCGCCTGCGCGGGCGATTGTGGTTACGGTTCCGCCTCGTCTGTAAAATCGTCACGCTCAGCGTACTCGTTCTTTCGTGCGTTCAAGGCCGCGAGCGCTGGAACGAGCTGAATATCGGCCCTTTCTACGTTGACTTCCAGAGCGACGAGGGCACTGCACGGAATGACCTTGACCAGCTGGAGCAGGCGCGCTGGGTACTGGGCGGTCTGCTGGAGTCCAAGGAACTGGCCAGCCTTTGGCCCATTCGCGTGATCGTTACCCGAAAGTCGGAAAACAGCCGTTCCGGAAATCTAATTGAGCGCAACGGTCAGTTCCTGGTGGTTGTGAGTCCCGGGCAGAGAATGCCCTTGGGTGAGATTGCAGGCGTGCTTCTGGACGCGAATACTCCACGTTTACCGGTAGACGCGGAATCCGGCCTCCGCTCCCTCTTCAGTTCGTTAGACGCGCATGGCAGTCATGTCACTTGGGGCGGTGCCGTGGAAAAGCCGGACTTGGCCTTTGCGCGCATGCAGCTTTTTGCTACCAGGTTCGAATACGCGCTGAGCTTTCACGTCTTTGTATCTGCACTGAAGAATGGGTCGAGCGTCCGGGTTGCGGAACAGAATGCGTTTGGCAAGAACCCCGACCTTCTGGAAAAAGAAGCGGCCGAGCAACTGGCGGCGGGTCGCTGGGAGGCCGGGACGGTGTCGGGCCGGCCGCTGGATCCGAAGCGAGATTTCGGGGAACACCAGGTGGACGGAGCGTATGTTGGCGCATACCTCGCCAGCGCCATGCTCGATGCAGACCCAAAAGGTTCCGAAGCGGCTTACAAAGAGGCCGTTGAGGCGGGCGGGGCAGCAATGCCTTTGGGGTATGAAGGGCTCGCGGAGGTCGCTGAACGGGCAGGACAGAATCCACGGCCGCAACTGGAAGACGCCATGCGGGCCGGAAGCATGTCAGCGCCCGTCTATGTCGCGGCCGCTAAGAACCGGCCACCGCAGGAGGCTGCGGCACTGTTGAAGAAAGCCATCGTGTTCAATCCGAAATGGTCGGAGCCGGTGTACCAGGAAGCGGAACTGCAACCGGTCCGATCGCCGCAGGAAGGGGCGTTGAAAGAGGAACTGCTGAAGAAGGCGGTGGGTCTCGAGCCGCG
>CBAAAA010000060.1:0-14352 GCA_964658695.1 uncultured Solirubrobacteraceae bacterium
GTTCACATTCGATCGTTCACATTCTGTAATCGCTGTCGGGAAGCGGCAAGCTGATGCCCCCACTCAATCCCTTTGGGCCGGGTTTTCGCTTTGCGGGTACACCGGTTGTCTCGTCCGGCTCTCCACTCTCCAGTTCCTTTTCGATCTCTTCGAGGCTGGCCGATTCGAGGCCTTTCGTTTCGTTCAATGCTGCTGCGCTCTGGGCCTGCAGCTCCGACAATAACTGTTGACAAATTCGCCTGTCTTCCTCCCGGGCTGCTGTTGAAATAGTCAGATACGTCGATGTGGGTCGACCCCGTCACCTCAGAACCAATGACCGATAACAGATATTATGTAAACTTTGTAGTCCGGGGCAGTACAGGCTATTCCGTTGAGCTGCCGATCGGGGGCAATTGCGATTGGCTGCTGACAATCGGGTACTCGCTGAATACCACCTCCCTGTTAACGCTGACATCGGCGCTCTCGATGTCACAGTTCTCAACGTTCCAGATTTGAAGTTTAATCCGATCGGGTCGCGCGGGCTTGGGGAGACTGGAATTACCGGCGGGGCCCCCGCGGTAGCAACGCAGTATAGCGCGACCGGCAAGCGCGAACGCGACCGGCAAGCGCCTTACAGAGTATCCAATAACGCCGGACAAGATCATGACGGTCTAAATAGCTCCGTTGAGGATAATTGTTTTATGGCGCTTAACGTCAATGGATCGTTCGTTGAGGTACCCCGCGACCCGCGAGTGTCGCTGCTCGACCTGCTGCGTGAACATCTGGAACTTTCCGGCACTAAAAAGGGCTGTAACCAGGGAGCTTGTGGCGCATGTACCGTGCTCGTCGATGGAGAACGTATCCTGTCGTGCCTGGCTCTTGCGGTACAGTACGAAGGCCGTACGATCACCACGATTGAGGGGCTTTCTTCCGGTGGAACGCCGCACCCCCTGCAAGAGTTGTTTGTTGAGCATGATGGGTTTCAATGCGGATACTGCACGCCGGGACAGATCTGCTCGGCAATCGGCATGTTGGACGAAGTAAGACGCGGACTTCCGAGTCACGTCACTGGCGACCTCTCAGACGAAAGGATGGGGTTCACCCGAGACGAACTTCGCGAGCGGATGAGCGGCAACCTATGCCGCTGCGGAGCGTACAACGGGATCGTCGATGCAATCGCCGAGTTCGCGGAGAGTGGGAAATGAACCTTTTCACCTATACTCGTGCCGTCGATGTGGCTGACGCGGTCCGGCAGGGCGGCGAGATCGACGCTAAGTATCTGGGCGGTGGAACCAACCTGGTCGACCTGATGCGGGAAACTTTGGAGCGGCCGAACGCGCTGGTCGATGTCACCGGACTATCCAAAGGTATTACCGAACTGGAGAACGGCAGCCTGCTGATCGGCGCGGCCGCGAGCAATACGACGGTGGCGGAACACAGATCGGTGCGGACACGCTACCCAATGCTTGCTCGCGCCATTCTGGCCGGTGCATCGGGGCAGATCCGAAATATGGCGACAGTAGGAGGCAACCTGTTGCAGCGAACGCGCTGCACTTACTTCTACGACGACGATGGATCACGCTGCAACAAGCGGGCGCCGGGACAGGGATGTGATGCGGTAGACGGATTCAACCGCATCCACGCGATCTTAGGCGCCTCGCCTTCGTGTGTTGCAACACACCCGTCAGACATGTGTGTTGCCCTCGCTGCGCTTGATGCCGTGGTGCACTTAACGAGCTCACAAGGGGAACGGACAATCCCGCTTACAGATTTTCACTATCTTCCTGAGGACCGTCCCCATATCGAGACGGTACTCAAGCCGGGCGAATTGATTACCGCGGTCGAACTTCCCGCGCTGTCCTTTGCTCAACGATCGACGTACCGCAAGGTACGTGACAGGGCGAGCTACGCCTTTGCGCTCGTCTCCGTCGCGGCAACGCTGGAACTGGATGGGAAAACCGTGAAGAATGTAAGGCTCGCGTTAGGCGGTGTTGCGCATAAACCTTGGCGGGCTCGGAAACTCGAGGCTTCGCTCAAGGATCGGCCGGCAAGCGATGAGAACTTCCGCGCCGCCGCTGAAGCGGAACTTGCGGATGCAAAGCCTTTGAGCCATAACGGATTTAAAGTAGAGCTCGCTAAACGCACGATTGTAGCCGTGCTGTCGGAATTGGGAGTAGACGCATCATGAGCATCAAAGACGCCGCGCAGGAGTTGATGAAGAAGGCCATAGAACATGCGCCTGATAAGTTGATGCCGGGTAACAACCCCGATCCACTCATCCGTCAGAAGCATGGGCTGATTGGTAAGCCGGTATCGCGGCTGGACGGGGCGCATAAGGTCAGTGGCGCTGCCCGGTTTGCAGCCGAATTTCCGATGGAACGGATGTTGTACGCGGCGCTCGCCTACAGCACTGTCGCGAGAGGGCGTATCACGAAGCTGGACACGGCGGCGGCCGAAGCGGCGGAAGGCGTGGCATTGGTGATGACGCATCGCAACGCTCCTCGAATGAAGCCTGCGCCCGCTTTCATGACCGCCGATAAGGCGGCCGCAGGTGACGATCTACCCATCATGCAGGATGAGCAGATTCACTGGAATGGCCAGCCGATCGCGGTCGTGCTCGCCGAAACGCAGGAGCAGGCGGACCAGGCCAAGTCGTTGATCCGCGCTACTTACGAGACTGAGCCGGCGACGACCGTATTCGAAGATGCGAAGACGAGGACGAAACCCGGAGTCTTTCAGGGTCAACCCCTGCTCCTCGAGATCGGGAACGCTGAGGCGGCGCTAGCGGCGGCGCCGCACAAGGTCGACTTCGTCTATCGAACGCCACGTCATAGTCACAATCCCATCGAGCTGCACGCGGCCACGCTCGGTTGGATGGGCGACGACCTGATCGTTCACGATGCCTCGCAATGTGTCACCCATGTTGCCTGGTCGCTCGCGCAGGTCTTTGGCATCGACGAAAAGCAGGTTCACGTCACGTCGCCTTATGTAGGTGGTGGCTTCGGCAGTAAGACGCTGTGGCAGCATCAGATCCTTGGAGCTGCGGCGTCCAAACTGGCCGGGCGGCCAGTCAGGATTGTACTTTCGCGTGAGGGTGTCTATCGTATCGTTGGCGGCCGTACCCTCACCGAACAGCGCGTAGCGATCGGCGCGCAGGACGACGGCCGCTTCGACGCGCTGATCCAGACAGGGGTGGTGGCGATGGGCCGGCATAACAATATGCCGGAGCCGTTCATTCTTCCTGCGCGCTCGGCCTACGCCTCCGGCAGCTTCAGACTAGACGTTGAGACGGCGCAGATGGATGTGCTTGCCAATACTTTCATGCGCGCCCCGGGCGAGGCGGTCGGGACCTTTGCGTTGGAGAGTGCTGTCGATGAACTTGCGGATCAGATGGGGATCGATCCGGTCGAGCTGAGAATTCGCAACGAGCCGGAGAAGGACCCGACCTCCGGAACGCCATTTTCCTCGCGTCACATCGTGGAGGCGTACCGGACCGGAGCGGAGAGATTTGGCTGGGCCATGCGTAAAGCCAAGCCGGGCCTGCGCCGCGAAGGCGAGTGGCTCATTGGGATGGGATGCGCCACGGCTACTTATCCCTACTACCGGATGCCTGGCGGCGCGGCGCGCCTCACCCTGAAGAACGACGGGCACGTGACCGTCCAGATCGCCGCGCACGAGATGGGTATGGGCACCGCTACCACGCAGACCATGGTCACCGCCGACAGGCTCGGCCTGTCCATGGAGTGTGTGACAGTGCAATACGGAGACTCGCACATGCCTGGCGTGGTTCTTGCCGGCGGCTCCCAGCAGACCGCATCCGTCGGCGCCGCGGTCATCGCCGCGCATCGGAAACTTGTCATCAAACTGCTAAAGCTTGCTGGTAAAGATTCGCCGCTCGCCGGCCTTGATCCGGACGAAGTCGTCGGCCAGCATGGAAATCTCTGCAAGCTCGATAGCCCGGAATGCCGCGAAAGTTATGTGTCGATCCTGGATCGGGCGGGACGCGAAGACGTGACGGTAGAGGCGACCGCTCCTCCGCCGCTGGAGTTTACACACTGGTCGATGCACTCGCATGGAGCGATGTTCTGTGAGGTGCGGGTAAATGCGATCACCGGTGAAACGCGGGTCACTCGTTTCCTCGGCTCGTTCGACTGCGGCCGTATCCTTAACTCCAAGACGGCAGCCAGCCAGTTCCGCGGCGGCATCGTCATGGGGCTTGGCCTCGCGCTGATGGAAGAAACGCAGTACGACGAGCGCAATGGGCGGGTCATGAATCCGAGCCTCGCGGAGTACCACGTGCCCGTGCATATGGACGTTCCTGAGATCGACGTGATCTGGACCGACATTGCCGACCCACACGCGCCGATGGGGGCGCACGGCATTGGGGAAATAGGGATCACCGGCGTCGGCGCCGCGGTTGCGAACGCAGTCTTTAACGCGACCGGCAAACGCGTCCGCGACCTGCCTATCACCCTTGATAAAACGTTGTGAAAAAGGCCAGTGCGGATCTTTGTGGCGCTTGGGACAGAGGCGCCGGTGCCTGCTTTTGCGATAGCGGCGCTAACGCACTCGATACGGCCGGCCGGTAGTGGAGACGGGGGAGAACGCAACCTGACCGGCGCGCCGCGCATCTATACGAGCAACCCCCGAAGAGAGTCCCTCTACGCTATCCTGTCCTCCAGCTAAAATGAGGGAAAGCCACAAATATGATCGAAGGAACGCTCGCCAAGATTTTTGGCACGAAACACGAACGGGAGATTAAGGCGATCCGTCCGATGGTGGCGGAAATCAGCAATCTCGAACCGCGGATCAAGGCCCTCTCGGATGCCGAGCTGGCGGCCAAGACAGTTGAATTCAAACAGCGCCTCGCGAATGGGTCGCCGCTCGATGACCTGTTGGTGGAGGCCTTTGCGGTATGCCGGGAGGCCGGACGCCGGGTGCTCAACATGCGGCATTTCGACGTGCAGCTGATCGGCGGCATCGTGCTGCATCGCGGAAAGATTGCAGAAATGAAGACCGGCGAAGGAAAGACGCTGGTCGCCACGCTCCCCAGTTATTTAAACGGTCTGGCCGGCAAGGGCGTGCACGTGGTGACGGTCAACGATTATCTCGCCCATCGCGATTCGGAATGGATGGGACGGATTCACCGCTTCCTTGGTTTGACAGTCGGCAACATCGTGCACGATCTGGACGAGTCGCAGCGCCGGATCGCCTACAACTCGGACATCACATACGGGACGAATAACGAGTTCGGGTTCGACTACCTGCGGGACAACATGAAGTTCCGGCTGGAAGATTATGTCCAGCGGGAGTTCAACTTCGCGATTGTGGACGAAGTTGACTCCATTCTGATCGACGAAGCGCGAACGCCGCTGATCATTGCCGGACCGAGCGAAGAATCAACCGACAAATACTTCAAGGTCAACCGCATCATTCCTTATTTGGAGCGCGGTGAAGTAATCGAAGGAAAAGAGCCGGGACAGTCGCACACCACCGGCGATTTCACGGTAGACGAAAAGCACCGCACCGTTGCTCTGACCGAAGAGGGCGCGATCAAGATTGAGAAGCTGCTGGATTCGGGCAATCTTTATGACCCCGCCAATCTGGAATTGAACCACCATGTGCAGCAATCGCTGCGCGCGCATATTCTGTATCAGCGCGATCGCGATTATGTGGTGCAGGAAGGCAAGGTGATCATCGTCGATGAGTTCACCGGACGATTGATGCCGGGGCGGCGCTGGAGCGACGGTCTGCACCAGGCGGTCGAGGCCAAAGAAAGCGTAAAGATCGAGCGGGAAACACAGACGCTTGCCAGCATTACCTTCCAGAACTTCTTCCGCATGTACAAGAAGCTCTCCGGAATGACGGGCACCGCGGATACGGAAGCGGCGGAGTTCGGGAAGATCTACAACCTGGATGTGACGGTGATACCGACCAACCAGCCGATGATCCGGACTGAAAATTCGGACGTGGTGTACCGCACCGAGGATGAGAAGTTCCGCAACGCCGCAAAAGAGATCAAAGAACGGCATGAGAAGGGGCAGCCGGTGCTGGTCGGCACGATCTCGGTTGAAAAATCCGAGCGCTTATCGGGCATTTTAAAGAAGATGGGCGTGCGGCATGAAGTGCTGAACGCCAAGAACCACGAACGCGAGGCGCACATCGTTGCGCAGGCCGGAAGAAAAGGGGCGGTAACGGTCTCGACCAACATGGCGGGGCGCGGTACCGACATCCTGCTCGGAGGCAATATCGATGTGCTGCTGGAAGACCGGTTGCGCAAGACCGGCCTGACGCCCGATCTGATTCCGGCTGCGGAGCTGGAGCTTGTGAAGAGCCAGATCCACGGGGAAGTGGAACGGGAACGGGCAGAAGTTGTGGCTTCCGGAGGATTGCATATTCTCGGTACGGAGCGGCATGAATCGCGGCGAATCGATAATCAGCTGCGTGGACGCGCCGGACGTCAAGGGGACCCGGGCAGCTCACGCTTTTACCTCTCGTTGCAGGACGATCTGCTTCGGATCTTCGGCGGGGAGCGGATGCAGAACCTGATGCTGCGGCTCGGCATGGAAGAGGATGTGCCGATTGAGTCGGGTCTGATCACCAAGCGCATTGCGGCGGCACAGAAGGCTGTCGAAGCGCAGCATTTTGCCTCTCGAAAGCACGTGCTGGAATATGACGACGTGATGAACAAGCAGCGTCAGGCGGTGTACAGCATGCGCCGCCAGCTGCTCGAAGGCGCGAATCAGAAAGAACGCATTGTTGAAATTGTGCGCGGGATCGTAGGCACCTTCGTGGCCCAGTTCTGCGCGGATAATATTCGCCCGGACCAGTTCGATCTGGTCGGATTACAAACCGCCATTCTGAATCAGTTCGGCCTGACGATCGAAACCGACGAGATGGCCAATCAGGGGCGTGCGGCCATCGAAGAGATCGTTTACGACAAGCTGGTAGCGCGCTACGACGAGAAGGAGCAGATGATTGGCGCGGAAAATTTACGCCAGGCGGAACGCATCATCATGCTGAACGTGCTCGACAACCAGTGGAAAGATCACTTGCTGTCGATGGATCACCTGAAGGAAGGCATCGGGCTGCGCGGATACGGCCAGAAAGATCCGCTGGTCGAGTACAAGCGGGAATCGTTCACCATGTTCCAGGACATGATGGACCGCATCGAAGACGAGACGTTGAAGTATCTCTACTTCATGCGCATCGAGATGGGCGCGCCGCCTCCGGTTCCTTATCCGGAGATTGAAGATGAAGAGGACGAAGAGGATGAGGCGGAACTGGACGAGCCGTCTCAACCCTCTGAGGCGGAGATTGCCGCCCAGCAGCGTGAGGCGCAGCAGGCGGTGCTGGACCTGACCCGCAACATCCAGCGCAAGAAGCAGCGGGAACTGTCTCAATTGCAGTTTTCGGGTGCGCAGAACGGGTCTACGGCACAGCCGCAGCAGGCGAAACCCTCGGTCAAGGTCGGCCGGAACGAGATGTGTCCCTGCGGAAGCGGAAAGAAATACAAGAAATGTCACGGTGCAGCAGCTTAGTTTGCGCTTTCTTTTTGGCCGCGGTCACTTTGGCAGCAGTCCCGGTAACTGCCGCCGATGACGCTCTATGGAGCGAATACGGTCTGGTTCATACCTCTGCCGGCAATATCGACAAGCTGGATTACACGGCTTACCAGATGAACGATTTGACTGGAGCGCTGGCAGTTTGGGAGTGGCAGCGATCGCCGGCCGGGAAAGCTTGTGACCAGGAACCCTACTGTACTCAGGACGGCAATCGGACGACAATCCTTCACAACAATTACGTTGTCAGGTTCGAGAACGCGGCTCCGCCAAAGGCTGCAGTCGATCAGTTGTTGCAAAGCCTGCCCGGTCAACGGGACTCGGCGCTGCCGGCGATTCTCACCTTTCTGCCGGAAGACGGGATGGTCCCGGATTCGGCGCGTTACCTGCTTGGGAAGACTTCCATTTCGCGTTTTGGAGGGGAACTTGCCTCCTTCGATCCGGGTTTCGCCATGGGGGCAGAGGGGCAGATTGCCGACTACAAACTTCCGGGCGCACAAAATCCGGTTCGCCTGGCTGTGTTTTACTATCCCTCGCCCGAGGCCGCCCGGACGCATATGGCGGCGCTGCGGAAAGTAGCTGGGGCCGAGGCTAAGCGTTCCGGAGTGCTGGTCGGCGTCGTTCTTCCGGGAGCCACCCGGCAGCAGGCGGATACGCTGTTGAGCCGCGTCCAATATGCGGCCAAGATCACCTGGAACGACTCGCCTCCGCCGGGGCAGATCAAGCCCCTTTACCGGCTATTGCTGAACATCCTGTACATGAGCGGATTGCTGGTTGGAGTCTGTCTGCTGGGTGGGCTGATCTATGCGGGAATGCGGATTTACCGTCGGCGATTCGGGAATCTTGAGTCGGAAGAAGCGATGACCACGCTCCATCTGGGGGGCGAGTAGGCGATCAGTCAAGTTATTGATTCTGAGAATCTTATCCGGACCGGAGGGGGCAATCTTTCAGCGCATTCGCAGTGATTTCCACCTTCTGTTGAAAAACATCCGTGGCTGTAAATGGTTTGAACGATTCGACTTACGGGACGTACTGTCGAGGAGTAAAAATGCCCTTGACTTCACCTGACGGTGGCCCTAAACTCCAATCACAAACAGGTTTTAACGGTTGCGATGCCGTTGGATCTGATTCTCCCATCAAACGTAACCTTCGGCACGCCGGAGGCCTGTCAACAGGAAGTAGGTGCTCATCCTCCGGGGTGGGCACTTTGCTTTTCAGGCGGCTGTTGATCCCTTTATGAGACCCCTGCCGCTGAAGGCAACTGAAGTACCAAAATCTTGGCGCGCTCGACTGAGCGCCTTCCGCAACGTTCCGCCACTGCTCAAAATGGTGTGGAAAACCAGCCCTTTTTTGAGCCTGGCGACGCTCTTCCTGCGCTTTGTGGCGGCGTTGTTCCCGCTGGCCACACTGTGGGTCTCGAAACTGATTATCGATCTGGTAGTCAGGGCGATACGGCACCAGACCATCGAACGCAATTTGATCTGGAAACTGCTCATTCTTGAGCTTTTGCTTGCGATCGGGTCGGACACAATCAGCCGCTTTACCAGTCTGGTGGACAGCCTGCTAGGCGATCAGTTCACCAATTACATCAGCCTGCAACTGATGGAGCATGCGAATACCCTTGACCTGGTTTCTTTCGAGGATCCCGTTTTCTACGACAAGATGGAGCGCGCCCGGCGGCAGACCACGGCCCGGTTGGGAATGTTAGCCAGCATGGCGGGGATCGCGCAACAGGTGCTCACGCTTGTGTCGCTGCTTTCCGC
The DNA here is from genome assembly GCA_964658695.1 of uncultured Solirubrobacteraceae bacterium. GTDB lineage: Bacteria > Acidobacteriota > Terriglobia > Bryobacterales > Bryobacteraceae > Bog-105. Next base: position 9,305 of record CBAAAA010000060.1, read on the forward strand.
AGTGGTTTTCTACTATCCCTGGCTGCTGATTCTGCTTTTACTCGCCACAGTCCCGGTATTCCTGGGAGAGACGCAGCTGGCGATGCTTAATTACTCGATGCTGTACCGGTTTACTCCGGAGCGTCGTGAGCTGGATTACCTCCGCTATCTGGGGGCGAGTAGCGCGAGCGCCAAGGAGGTCAAGATCTTCGGGCTGGGAAATTACCTGGCGGAACGTTCGCGGGCGCTTTTCGAACGTTTCTATGGCGAGAACAAGAAGCTGGCGATTCGCCGTGCGATCCAGGGATCCCTGATCAATCTGGTCCCGACCGGGTCGTATTACGCCGCCTATGCTTTAATTCTGGTCCGAGCACTCGGTGGGCTGCTCAGTGTAGGAGATCTTACGCTTATGGTCGGCGCTTTCTCGAGATCCAGAAGCATTATGGAATCCCTGGTCTCCAGTCTGGTGGGGATTTCCGAGCAGGCGATGTTCGTTCAGGATCTGTTCGACTTTTTTGAGACGAGCCCGAATATCGTTTCGGTTCCCAATGCCCTGCCCGCTCCCCGCTCGATCCGTGAAGGCTTTGAGTTTCAGAAAGTTTCCTTCGCCTACCCGGAATCCGACCGGGCGGTGCTTCAGCAGATCGATTTCCGCTTTTACCCGGGCGAGAAAATCGCCTTGGTTGGAGAGAACGGCGCCGGAAAGACCACGCTGGTCAAGCTTTTGGCGCGGTTGTATGACCCAACGGAGGGCAGAATCCTGCTCGATGGCGTCGATCTGCGGGAATACCGGGTGGAGGAGCTTCGGAACGAGATCGGTGTGATCTTTCAGGACTACATGCGCTATGACATGCTCGCCAGCGAAAACATAGGCTTTGGCCGGATCGACGCGTTGGCGAATCAGGATCGCATTACACACTCGGCGGAGAAGAGCCTGGCAGCGGCGGTTGTCACGGCTCTTCCTCTCGGCTACCGGCAAATGCTGGGCCGCCGCTTTGAAGGGGGTGTCGATCTGTCAACGGGGCAATGGCAGAAAGTTTCGCTGGCGAGGGCCTACATGCGGGACGCGCAGATCCTGATTCTCGACGAGCCTACCGCCAGCCTGGATGCGCGCGCCGAGTTCGAGGTGTATCAGCGCTTTGTGGAGCTGACGACGGGTAAGATGGCGGTACTGATCTCCCATCGCTTCTCGACGGTCCGGATGGCGGACCGCATCCTGGTGCTGGAGCATGGCAAGATTGTTGAGCAGGGATCGCACCAGCAACTCCTGGTACTGGGCGGTAAGTACTCGGAATTGTTCGAATTACAGGCTGCAGGCTATCGCTGACGGCAATTCGCGCAGAATTGCCTGAATGCCGCCGTGCTCTATACTTACAGAACAGAACTCGGTGGGCGAGTGTCACATAGGCGAGTGCGTAGGAGATGAAATGACTCGGAATGGTCTCTGGAACATCCTGCTTGCGACAGCGGTCTCAACCGCGATTGCCGTCGCTGGCAATGTGTCAATTGGCGTTGCCAATGCAGGGGGCAGCTTTTCGCTGAACAGTTCGATCGTTCAAGGTAGCGCCAACCTTCCGGATGGTGCTGAGCTGGAAACAACTTCCACCCCCAGCGAAGTGCATTTGCAGAACGGCACGGACGTGCGTCTTTCTTCTAAATCGGCCGGAACCGTCTTCGCAGACCACGCCATCCTGGAGCGCGGCTCGATGCGCGTGGAAAAGTTCGATCAATACCCGGTAGATGTTCGCCAGTTGCAGATTCAAGGGGACACTCCGGCCGCGGAAGCGGTTGTGCGGCTGAAGGGGAACACCGTAGAAGTGGCTTCGCTCGGGGGGAGCGTGCGGGTGGGAGACGGGGCTGCCCTGTTGACGCATGTGGCGGCCGGCACCAGAATGTCTTTCCAGAATTCGGCGACGCAAAGCGGTGCGCAGAGCGGCGCGGCGAGTGGTCAACCTCCGAAGGTTGCCTCCGATACACATGTGCTTCTGTGGTTTATCGCGGCAACGGCTGGTGCGGCCATTGTTATCGGCACGATAGCTGGTGTGAAGGGCAAGAATCCCTTCTAGAATTTTCCTGAACGACCCTGCCGAAAAAACCATCCTGAACAAAGTTGAGCCGGATTGCGTTCTTCTCATGAAGGACACATTTCGGAATGATCCTCGCTGAGCTTCACCTTGCTGCGCGTCAGCTTCGGAAGTCGCCCGGTTTTACCCTTCTTGCCTTGGCCACGCTTGCGCTCGGGATTGGTGCAAGCACAGCGGTGTTCACGGTTGTCGACTCGGTAGTGCTGAAACCGCTGGCTTACCGCGAGAGCGGACAGCTGGTGGTCGCCTGGGAGCGGGTCAGGTTTCTGGGCGCGGCTCATCCGTACGTCGGTCCAAACCCCCGGCACGCGGAAATCTGGCGCGAGCGCGCGGACGCCCTTCAGCAACTTGCTCTAGTGCGCCATGGGGCGGTGGGCATTGCCGTAGCCGCGGAACATCCCCGACTAACGGGCGTTCTGGTGGCGACGCCCAACTTGTTAAGCGTTCTGGGTATTACGCCAGCGATGGGGCGGGATCTCCGTTCGGACGACGCGGTGAAAGGCAAGGATCAGGTGGCCATTCTCACCGAGCCCTTACGAAAGCAGTTATTCGGTCTGGATAAGGACGTAATCGGTAAGACAGTGCGCCTCGCCGGAACACCGCTGGTGGTGATCGGCGTGCTGCCGCCCGGATTCGGCTTCCCCAATGCGAGCACGCTAAGCTCCTTTCAGTCTGCGCAGCATCGCGATAACGTGACGCAGCCTTCGATTCTGGTACCTGCGGTAATCGACCCTCAAAGCGGCTTCGGCTGGAACTCCGACTATGGCAACTGGCTGGCGATCGGGCGTTTGAGGCCGGGCGTCACGCCGGCTGCCGCCGAAGCACAGTTGAACGCCATCCAGGCGGCCATCGTTCGTGAGATGCCAGCCAAGGAGCGTGACAACGAACCCAATGCGCTGCTGGCCTACGTGCAGCCAATGCAGGAGGCGGTCGTAGGAGACTCCGGCAAGACCCTGTGGCTCTTAATGGCGGCAGTGACCGGGCTGCTGCTGATCGCCTGCGTGAATCTTGCCAATGCTCAGCTGGGGCGGTCCGTTGCGCGAGAACGCGAGGCGGCGGTGCGGGCTGCGCTTGGTGCTGGAAACTGGCATTTGGTTGCGAATTCTCTGGTCGAGAGTTCGATTCTGGCGATTGGAGGTGGAGCAGCTGGCGTTCTGCTGGCGATCGGCGGACTGCGGCTTTTCAGCAGGTATGCGTCGATCGATCTGCCACGAATGGGCGAGATAGCACCGAACCTCGGGGTGCTTATTTTCTCGCTGCTGCTCACCACCTGTTGCGCGCTGTTGTTCGGGATTCTGCCGGCGCTGAAGAACCTACGAGCAAATCCGCAGCTGGCGCTTCAAAACAGCAGCCGGACGCAAGGCAGCCGCGGCAGTCGTGATCTGCGGCGCTGGCTCATCGGCTTGCAGGTCTTTGCCTGTACCGCTTTGCTTTTGGTGACCGGGCTGTTCGCGAAGAGCCTTCTCCAGTTGCTGACGATCGATAAAGGATTCGAAACGGAACAAAGCGTGGTAGCTGAGGTGGATCTGAATGATAGAGCCTACGACAAGGATCCGCGCCGGGCGGGCTTCGACGATGCCGTTCTCGGCCGCTTGCGCGCCATCCCCGGCGTTCGGTCAGCGGCTTTGATCAGCGCCATGCCGCTGGAAGGGGAGGCTTGGATCGATGGTTTGGAACGTCCCGACCGGCCCGACCGCACTCCCCCACTGGCAAATCTGCGATGGGTCAGCCCCGGCTACTTCGAGACGATTCATGAGCGGCTGATCGCGGGCCGCTATCTCGAGGAGCGTGACCGGATCCACAAGGGTGTCGTGATCTCAGAAGGCTCCGCCCGCGCCGCATGGCACGGCGAGAACCCCATTGGCGGTCTACTTCGAAACCAGGATCAGACGTATACGGTTGTCGGCGTGGTTGCGGACGCGCATAACAATTCGCTCAAGCTTCCGCCCGCCAACATGCTGTACTTTCACTTTGCAGAGCGGCCGCCGTACCCGACCTATTTCCTGGCGCGCGGCGCGCAAAACACCGACGAACTCGCGGCATCGATGCGTAAGGCAATCTGGAGCCAGGATGCCGGTGTGACCATTGCAAGAATCAAAACTCTCGACTCTCAGGTGGACGATTCCCTTGCTCCCGAGCGTTTCCAGACCACAATCCTGGCAGCGTTTGGAGGAGCCGCACTGCTACTTGCGATGCTCGGCATCTACAGTGTACTGAGTTACTCGGTGGCCAGCCGGCGGCGCGAGATCGGAGTGCGCATGGCGATCGGAGCGAGTCGACACAGCATCTATTCTCTCGCTATGAGTGAAGCGGCGGTCCCGGTATTCGCGGGGCTGGTGGGTGGTTGGGTCAGCAGCCTTCTAATTGGTCGAACGCTGGCTTCGCTTTTCTATGGAGTGCGTACCGTAGACTTCCCGGTCAGCGCCTGTGTGGCAGCGATTTTCATTTCAGCAGCGGCGGTTGCGGCTTTTCTCCCAGCCCGGCGTGCGGCTTCGATAGACCCGATGGAAGCGCTTCGGAGCGAGTGACGAGATCCCCATGGGCGATCGCCAGAGATGGGGCGCCACGACGAGGCAGTTAATTATACAGGCCGCCGATGACTGCATGTTTTCTCGGGCCCGACAGGCAAAGCTGCGCAGCTTGTACGGTGGCGCGCATTGGAAGAGCTTCGGTACGGGCGCCACTTGCTTCCAATTACCAGGCGCGATGAGTACGTACGGACCGTTGCAGATATCGTGAACAGCGCTATTTTTGCGTCGGCGTGATGGAGATCAACTCCACCTCGAAAGTCAAAGTAGCCCCCGGGGGAATGCCGGGGCGGCCCTGTTCGCCATAAGCGAGGTTGGCCGGACAAACCAGCTTCGCTTTGCCGCCAGGCTTCATCAGCTGCAGGCCTTCCGTCCAGCACGGGATGACATGGTTCAGCGGAAACTCGGCCGGCTCGTTGCGCGCCTGCGGCAACGGCGGCGACGGCGCGTCGCGCTC
>CBAAAA010000061.1:0-14282 GCA_964658695.1 uncultured Solirubrobacteraceae bacterium
GATGAATGGCTGAAAGATCGAAGCTGTCATCTGGAACGCCAGCGTCAAAATGCCCAGCTGCCCGAAATCCAACCCATACGACGCCTTCAAAATCGGATACAGCGAAGGAATCAACGACTGCACCATGTCATTTAGTAAGTGACAGAAGCTGACCGCCAGCAATACATGGAAGGCCGTCGTGACCGCTGCTCTCTCATTGGATGTGCTTGGCATAATTTGAGGTGTCTATGGCTGCCGCAGGGAATCACGAACTCGCAATTCGCCGCGTCATCGCCTCCATTCCCTCCGGCAAAGTCGCAACCTACTCGCAAGTCGCGGAGGCGGCAGGCTATCCGCATTATCACAGGCAAGTAGCGCAAGTGCTTCGCAAATACGGGGATACTTTACCCTGGCATCGAGTGCTCGGGTCCGGCGGAGTCATCAGAACCAGCCGCGACTCCGCCCTGGAACAGCGTCTCCGCCTGCAAATGGAAGGCGTGCGCTTCCGCGGGGCCAAAGTCGATATGGCAGTCTCAGCCGCCGATCTTTAGCCGCTGTAGCCCGCAGCGTGATTCATGAGACGGCAGAGTTCCGCAGGCGTCTCCGGCAAATGATGCTTGCCGGTGCGCTGTACTACGAGTACAGTGAGCCGGCGGCGAAAAATTCCCTCGCATCGCATGCTGGCGATCCGGCGCGGATCTGAGGAAGGCGTGCTTTACTTCCAGATTGAGATGGACCCGTTGCATCCGGTGCAACAGCTGAAGAGCAAATGATCCGGCGGCCCGGCGATTGGGTACCGCAGTTATGGATGACGGTAGAGGACGCCTGGAAGCGGCTGTTGAATCTCTCGATTCAAACCGAGGTGCGGCTGGAACTAAGCTGGAAGACAAGCTGGCAAAGTTGTCAGATCGTTTCCGGACGAGATAAAGCGCGATGGCGAAACGCCGTATTGAAGAGGAACTCGAACAACTGAGCTCTTTGCGGTCTCAAGAGGCGCAGGAGACCGCGGAGTGGAAGTTGTCGAAGGCGCTGGGTGACAAAGTCAATCTGATTGTTGCAAAGGCGGCTTCGGTGGCGGCGGAATTGCAGCTGGCATCGCTGATCCCTGAAATGCTGACTGCGTATGACCGGCTGTTCAAAGACGGCGCCAAGAGCGACCCGCAGTGCTGGGGCAAGAGTGCGCTTGCGAAGGCGCTGAAGACGCTTGGGTATGAGCAGGCCGCTCCATTTCTGCGTGGCAGCCGGTACCGGCAGACGGAACCAGTGTGGGGCGGCGAGGTAGACACCGCGGCGACGCTTCGCGGGACGTGTGCGCTGGCGCTGGTGCAGTGCACGGACATTCCGGTTCGGCAGATTCTGAGCGCATATGTCGATGCGCTCGGGGATGCCGCGATTCCGGTGCGACAAGATGCCGTCCAGGCGCTTGGACAGTTGGGATCGGTGGAAGCGGCCCTGCTGCTGCGGCTCAAGGCGCGGCTCGGAGATGAGGACCCGGCAGTCACTGGGAACGTGTTCGATATTCTGCTCGGCATGGAGGAGACGGATGCGGTCGAGTTTGTCAGTTCGTTTCTCGACGATCCGAAAGAAGAGGTGATGCAGGAGGCGGCGCTGGCGCTTGGATCGAGCAAGCTGGAAGGAGCCGCTGCCGTGCTGATCCAAAGATGGAACCAGCGTCTTCCGACGGAGCCGTTTGAGTTATGGATCCGCGCATTGGGTGCTTCGCGCCTTCCTTCCGCGTTCGCGTGCCTGGTGGAAATACTCCGGTCCGGGCGTGGCGCGGAGGTTGCGGCAGCGATCGTAGCGCTTCAATCGAGACGACTCTCGGCGGAGACCTGGGACGGGATCGCGGTGGTCCTGGCCGAACGTGGAGACGCCGCCTTGCAGTCCACATTCAAGGCCGAATGCCCTCGCCCGGAATGAGCGTCGCGGGGCGGCCGCCTTGCTACGATTGTCTAGATACGTTAGCCGTCTCGTGCGCTCGGAGTATGTCGCGAGCCGCATTCCTGGTACAGACTTCATGATTCGACCATTCCGCGGAGTGATGCCCCGCATTGCAGCTTCCGCCTATATAGACATCAGCGCGCAGATCGTGGGCGACGTAGCGATCGGCGAACGATCGAGTGTGTGGCTGAATGTGAGCGCGCGCGGCGACGTGAACTATATCCGGGTGGGCGACGAGACCAGCATTCAGGACAATACGGTGTTGCATGTCGACAGGGTGCAGTATCCCTGCCTGATCGGAAACCGGGTCACGGTGGGGCATGCGGCGGTGCTGCATGGATGCGAGGTCGCCGATGGCGTGCTGATTGGAATCGGGGCGATTGTCCTGAATGGGGCCAGGATTGGAGCAGGCGCGATTGTTGCGGCGGGCGCGCTGGTTCCGGAAGGCATGGAAGTGCCGCCAAACACCCTGGTGATGGGCACGCCGGCCAAAGTGAAACGTGAAGTGACAGCTGAAGAGCAGGAACGATTCAGCCGGAATTGCGATAGCTATGTCAACCTGACGGCTGTCTACAAGGAAGAAAATACGTGATTCAAAGCGTAAAGGGTACACGCGACATTCTTCCGCCAGCCAGTGCGGTCTGGAGTGAAGTGGAAGCAGTGGCGCGCCGGGTATTTCACAGGTACAACTATGGGGAGATCCGCACCCCGATCTTTGAGGAGACCTCGTTATTCGCGCGCGGCGTCGGCGAAGAAACCGACATTGTCAGTAAAGAGATGTATACGTTTGTGGATCGCGACGGCAGTTCTCTTACGCTGCGTCCCGAGAACACGGCTTCGGTCATTCGCGCCTATATCGAGCATCGTCTGGATCAGCAACCGGGGCTGCAGAAGCTGTTTTACATTGGTCCGATGTTCCGGCGCGAACGTCCTCAGAAGGGACGCTATCGCCAGTTTTTTCAGATCGGTGCGGAAGCGATCGGGTCGGACTCTCCGGCGATCGATGCGGAAGTGATCGAGATGGTGGTCGAGATTCTTCGTGAGCTCGGCATTACCGGTTTTGAGCTGTTGATTAACTCAGTCGGATCGAAAGCGTCGCGAGCGAAATACAACGAGGCGCTGCGGTCTGCTTTGAAAGAGGTTGGGGGACAGCTGTGTGAAGACTGTCAGCGGCGGATTCAAACCAATCCACTGCGTGTTCTCGACTGTAAAGTACCGGAAGACCAACCCATCATTGACGCTCTGCCATCGATCCTGACCTATCTGGACGGCGACGACCGTGAGCATTTCAGACGGGTGCGAGAACTGCTGGAGGATCGCTTTATCCAGTACACAGTGCGACCGAGGCTGGTGCGAGGGCTGGATTACTACGCGAGAACGACGTTTGAAGTGACACATGGCGCGCTGGGAGCGCAGAATGCGATTTTGGGTGGCGGGCGATATGACGGCTTAGCGGAGCAACTGGGTTCGAAAGTGCCGGCGCCCGGCATCGGCTTCTCGATCGGCGAGGACCGCCTGGTGATGACTGTGGAGGAAGGAAAATCGGTTCAGCCGGCGAAGCTGGATGTTTATATTGCCCCGATGGGCGATACGGCGCTGCGCCATTGCGCCATTCTGGCGGCTGAGATTCGGAAATTCGATCTGTCGGTAGAGGTCGGGACCGATCGCAAGCTGAAGCGGCAGCTGGAAGTGGCCAACAAACTGGAAGCACGCTGGACGTTAATCGTTGGTGACAATGAAATCCTCACGAAATCCTATTCGCTTAAGAACATGACGAGCGGTGAGCAGCAGACATTCACGCGCCAGAGACTTCTGGAAACATTGCACGAACAGAAGCAGGCGGAAAAATAACAAGATGGCTGAAGTGAAATTGGATTTTCTAGGTGAGTTACGCCGGACACACAATTGCGGCGAGTTGCGCGTTGAAGATGCAGGCAAACACGTCACGTTGATGGGGTGGGTGCATCGCCGCCGCGATCTTGGCGGTCTGATCTTTATCCATCTGCGGGATCGGTATGGCGTGACACAGCTTGTCTTCGATGAGAGCAAGAACAGCGAAGCTCACCGGCGCGCACAGGAACTGAGTTCGGAGTTTGTGATCGCCGCGGAAGGCGCCGTCTCGCTGCGGAGCGCCGACACGGTGAATCCGAACATCATCACGGGGCGAGTGGAAGTAGCGGTTGACAAGCTTTGGATCCTGAATGAGTCCAAGACGCCGCCTTTTCCACTGGAGGAAAGTGTAGACGTCAAGGAAGAAGTGCGACTGAAGTACCGCTACATCGATCTTCGTCGTCCGCATATGCAGCGCAACATCATCATGCGGTCGAAGATCACGTTCGCCGTTCGGCAGGCGCTGTACGCTCAGGATTTTTTGGAAATCGAAACGCCATTCATGACGCGTTCGACGCCGGAGGGAGCACGCGATTACCTGGTCCCGAGCAGGGTGCAGCCTGGGCATTTCTACGCGCTTCCGCAGTCGCCGCAGATTTTCAAGCAGCTGCTGATGGTGAGCGGGTATGAACGATATTTCCAGATTGTGCGATGTTTTCGAGACGAGGATCTGCGGGCCGACCGGCAGCCAGAGTTTACGCAGATCGACCTCGAAATGTCATTTCCGCAGCAGTCAACCATTTATCAGGTGATCGAGCCACTGATCTTCGCGGTGTGTGATGCGGCCGGAAAAAATGTTCCGCGAGAGATTCCGACGATCACTTATGCTCAGGCGATGCGCTCTTATGGAAGCGATAAGCCGGACCTGCGGGCGCCACCGTTTTACTGCGTCGAAGACCTGTTTGCGGGTGCTGGCCTGACCGGCGACGGGCTTCCGTTGGTGGCGATCCACATTCCCGCGGTCGGTCAGCTGAGCCGCAGAGAGCGGGACGAAATCAAGGCGTTCGGACAAGAGCGCGGGCTGCGGGTTTACGACGATCTGAAGCGCCTGGAGAGGGACTTTCCCGAGAAGCTTGAGAAGGTGCGCGAGCGGGTGCAGCCGGCGGAGGAAGACCTGATCATGCTGGCGGGCTGGGCGGGAGAGAAGAAGGGCGCGCTGCCAGAAAACACTGTTCTGATGGCGGCGGGTCAGCTGCGTCTGTTCATAGCGCAGAAGTACAATGACCGGCACCAGCTTCTGAATCCGGATGTTTTCAAGTTCCTCTGGGTAGTGGACTTCCCCATGTTCGAATGGGATGAGCCAGACCAGCGATGGAACGCGGCGCACCACCCGTTCACGTCGGTGCATGATGAAGATCTGGACAAGCTGACGACGGATCCGGCTCACTGCCGCGCGAAATCGTATGACCTGGTGCTAAACGGAATTGAACTGGGTTCGGGATCCATTCGTATTCACCGGCGCGATGTGCAGACCAAGGTTTTCGCGGCTCTCGGGTTTACAGAAGAAGAAGCAAAGCGGCGCTTTGGCTTCCTGTTAGAAGCGCTGGAGTATGGCGCGCCGCCGCATGGTGGAATTGCCTTGGGTCTGGACCGCCTGGTGATGATTCTGGCTGGCGAACAGTCCATTCGCGAGGTGATTCCCTTCCCAAAAACCGCGAAGGCGACCGACATGATGTGCGAAGCGCCGTCTACTGTTCCGGAGCGGCAACTGCGCGAACTCGGGATTCGGCTGAACGCGCCGCAGTAGCCCGTAGAGTGACATACTGAGGCATGGCAACGGGTACACAAATTTCGGTTGAAGAATACCTGCACTCTGTGTATCGTCCTGATTGCGACTATGTGGATGGGGTGTTAGAAGAGCGGAACGTGGGGGAGCAGGATCATAGCTGGGTTCAGGGCAGATTCACCTTCTTTTTTCATCTGCACTACGCTGAGACCGGGATTGTTGCCTTCCCGGAGTGGCGTTTTCAAGTTCGCCCGAACCGGTTCCGCATTCCGGATGTAGTGGTTACGCGCGGCAGGCCAAAGGAGCAGATTCTCACTTCGGTTCCGCTTCTTTGCATCGAGGTTCTGTCGCCAGAGGACACAATTTCGCGAGTGAATGAGAGGGTCCAGGATTATCTGGCTTTTGGCGTTCCCGTAGTCTGGGTTGTGGATCCCGCAGAACGCCGTCTTTGGATTTACAGATCGACTGGCATGGAAGAGGCGCTTGGATCAGTGCGCCTCGATGGGACTTCCATCGAGATTCCGTTTGACGAAATCTTTTCTTGAGGCTTAGCGGAACTGTTCGGCCCGGCCAACTCTCTGCTATCGTTCATCTACTCGTTGAGCGCAGGCGTACTTACGCCGCATAACTTGTGTCGGGCAAGCAACCGCTTTTTCCTCGGAGATGAAGCGCTTATCTCGCGCGTAATCCCATTCGTGTACCTCGTCCTCACTTGCCGGGATGAGCAGCATGTGTCGCACATCTCATCCTGCATGAGCCATAGGGTTCCGTCTGATTCTCGTTCCGAGAACGCCATTTTGCCAGCGTACCGCGACGTTCCAGCAATGTCTGACTATAAGAGCCGCTTCAGCGGTGAGTTTAAACTTTTGCTGTGATCGGACGCGACAGGAGAGATTGTCGGAAGTTTTACGCCAACTCCAGAGCCCACGTCATCTGTGCTGCTGGCGTTAGGTCTGATGGTTCCCGGATTTCTGATCCGCGCAGGGCAACGTAACGGTTTGCGGTCTTCTAACTTAATTAGCGATCCTCCCTGGCCCAAAGTATGAGGACTAATGAAGCTATCCGCTAATCGAGAGGATGGGCGGGTGCCCTTACTAACGCGGGCCATACGGGGCGCACCAGCAATTCATTCCGGGCGAACCGCGACTCCATTCCCGGCCCACAGCCCTCGCCCGCGAAGACGGGAAGCAATTCCAAAGACGAATATCAGGCCGAACATCGCTAGAGTGCTTGGCTCCGGTGTAAAGTCAACAGGAACACCCGGCGTGCCGTCGGGTGCGAACGTAAAATCAACCGGCGTCACACCATCCGCCTCAAACAAGGTGAAACTGACTACCGCTGCTGACGACTCGATAACAACTGGTGTGCCATGAAGGGTATTTCCTGACTCATCTATGTACGAAAGAGCGCTAAATGGTTTGCCAAGTTCAAAAGGCGCTGTGTAAGAAGTGCTGCAAGAGTTTTGCCTTGGATTGAGTACGTCCAAGCAGGGGCCGTGCTCATAAGTGTGGATTCCGTCTGAAATTCCTACTTCCGAGACGCCGTCGTGATAGTTTTCCTGTCCCAGGTCGACTTGGATAATACCTGCCCGCAGCGGCCCCCTAGTCTCAAAGGTTTCGTAGGCACGTGACGTTATCTGATAGTTCAGTGGTGGGTCGGGCTCGCCAGCGTCGTTGTAGATCTGCGCTACAGCCGCGATAGAACCACCTGCAGGAAGCTCGGAGGCATCGTAGGCCATTCCGGTGAGCTGGAAGTCGCCGATGCTGTAAATACTTGCAGCCAGGAAGCAGTAACCCGCTCCCGATTGGGTGACCAACGGGCTGCCTATGGGAGCCACCGAACAACTGGAATAATACACAGCCGATCCACAGAGCGGACCGGCGGCAACCAGAAACGCTGCCAAAAGAAGGCGCGGGTGCATTCCGTGAAGTGTACCAGTTTCTTTCTTTGTAAGGGCACCAAGACTGGGCTGGCTCAAGGCGGGACAGTCGGTGGGCGTATCAATTTTACGTTCGAACCAGCTTAGCGCCGGAGTCTACTCTAAGTGCCTGGAAGGCGACCCACCAAGCCCGCTTGCCTATGACCTGACTCGCTTTGAGTGCGTTAGAAACCTTGCAACAGCTTGTCCGCTTCGCCCCGGCTTTATCTTTCTTCCGTCTCCAACAGTAAGAACCTGGGAGGCAGCTCACAAGCGGGCATCTCGGACGGAACTCATATGTAGGTTACGGGATCTCGAAAAACTTGGCGGCTTTCGAACTGGGAGCCACCTTCAGCGTTTTGACTGCGGCGAGCGAAACAGGCTTGCATACCTTTGGTATTCCGAATTCTGGGCGAGCGTGGATCTACCCCTCTATGAAGCCAATGCTCGCCATAGACGCGCTGCAGCGGCTGGGGGCGAAGGTAGAAGGTTGTGGCAGCCGCATCGAGCACGTCGCACACCTGGCCAGCGCCTGAGACCCCCGAGCATCGGCGATCACTCGCAAGTCGAAGCCATGTTACAAGTTCACCGACGTGCCGCCCCAACTCTCTGGCTCAACATCCGCTATCGTTTCAGTGAAATCCCATCTGTGTCCATAGAAATCCTCTGCGTTGTATTGGCGCTCGCCATAAGCGTGCTCCTTCGGCTCCGAAAGGATGTGGGCGCCGGCCAACCGCGCGCGCTCACAGTGTCCCAACGCGTCGTCGATCCGTACTTGAACGACGCTCGAATGGTTCGGCGTCACACTGCCCTCGGCGATGGTGAGGCAGCCCTCGCCGGCGCGCATCTGGATGCGATGATTCGCGATCCGCAAACGCACCGTAAAGCCAAAAGCGTTCCCCAGCCACGAGGCTGCCACACTGGGATCGGGGTAGTAAAGAACGGGAATCACCGGACAAGGAGGAACGGAACGGTTGGGGCGCATGGCACTCTTTTGAATCTGATCAGGCCAGCGTATCAGCTTTGCAATCAGAACTTAAGCGTGGCCACCGACTTGAACGGACGGCACGCCTGATATCGTCCGTACAGCCCTTCTCGATCCACCTGTCACCGGAAAGTTCCTCCAAACGGACGGGGAGATCCCCTGGTTGAAAGGCCCAGTAAACGCGAAGAATATGATCTGGTGCCGAAATGCCGGACCGAACGATTGAGGGAGTTGAACAATGCCGCAAAGTGAGCCAGCGAAAATGAGAGCCGTACGATTTGAGAGATACGGCGACATCGATGTGCTGCAAGTGGTCAACGTGCCCATACCCGAACCGGCGGGTGGAGAAGTGCTCCTGAAAGTGAAGGCCGCCTCCATTAACCCGGGAGAAGCGTCCATCCGCAAGGGGCTACTGCACGCCATGTTCCCTGCGACCTTCCCTTCGGGAGAGGGAAGCGACTTCGCGGGGATAGTGACGAAGGTAGGTGCTGACGGCGCTGGCTTTGCACCCGGCGATGAACTTATCGGTTTTTCGAACCGGCGCGCCAGCCATGCCGAGTACGTAGTTGCCGGAGGTCAAGACCTGATCAGGAAGCCATCGAACGTGGCATGGGAGGTTGCCGGGTCTTTGCCGGTTGCCGGAACCACAGCCTACGCCGCAGTACGCGCGGTGTCGCTGAAACCGGGCGATACGGTCGGAGTATCGGGAGCGGCTGGCGGCGTGGGATCGATCGCTGTCCAGCTTGCCAAGCAAATCGGAGCAGAAGTAATCGGGATCGCAAGCCCGTCTAACCACGCCTGGCTGAGCGCGCATGGAGTCAGGCCCGTTGCATACGGGGACGGTTTGGCTGACCGGCTACGAGCGTTCGACGTCAAGGCCTTCATCGACACGCGCGGGGATGGATACGTGAAACTCGCCATCGATCTGGGCATCGAGCCCGCACGCATCAACACCATCATCGATTTTGCGGCGGCAAAGCAGTATGGCACGAAATCAGACGGTAGCTTCAGTGCGATGAGCGCCGCTGTGCTCGAAGAACTTGCCCAACTCGTCGCCTCCGGTGACCTTGAAATACCGATCGCAGACACATTTCCACTGGTCGAAATCCAAGCGGCCTTCAGACAACTGGAGCAGGGTCACACGCACGGCAAAATCGTCCTGCTTCCCTAAACTCCAGTTCAGGAGTTCTGTCGCCAGAGTCCGGAAATCCCGAAGCCGAAGTTACGATTTTCCGGCGTGGTCTCCGTATTCCCAGTGGTAGGGCACGCCGATATCGCCGAGGATAAATCGGACGAGTTCGGCGAAGCCGGCTTCAGCGCGAACATCGTTTGAGAGGATCAGAACGCAACGCTGACCCGGCTCGATGCAGACCATCGTATTGGCGGTTTGGCCGTCGTGGCCGCCCTTGTAGAAACCGTGGCCCCGCGGACCATCGAAGAGGATAACGCCTAAGCCGGAGTACAGGTCTTTCCGCTGTTCAGCGACGGGCAGGTCAGGCAGGAACAGCGGAAAAAGACTGCCGGTTGTGATATGCAACACCGGTCTTGTGATTTCGGCGCGTGAGGCGGGCGTCAGGCCATCGCCTCGCACGAGCGCCGCCGTAAACTTCGACAGGTCGGAGATGGTGGTGTTCATCGAGCCAGCCGCGCGCACCTTGCTGCGCTTCTCGTGTGGCTGCGGCTGGCCCTGATCATTCCATCCATCGGCGTAGTTTGGATCCGGGCCGTTATGCCACACCAGGCTTGTGCGGGTCATTCCCAGGCGATCGAAATTGGCTTTGGTCAGTTCACCGGCATCGAGACCTAAGCCTTGTCCTTTGCGCCCGTGCTCGATCACAAATTGCAACAGGATAAAGCCCTCGCCCGAATAGCTAAAGCGCGTGCCAGGCTCGAAATGGATGTGCAGTTTCTGGTCTGGTTCGATGAACCAGAAGTTGCTGAACCCGGTGGAGTGCGTCAAGCACATACGAGGGGTGATTCGTTTCCAGCGCAAGTCGCCGGCAAGGTCCTTGTAAGGCCCATACTTGTCGGGAAAGACTGGATCGGGGCCATAACTCGGTAAGGGGTCGTCGAGATCGGCTGCGATCGACGTGTCGAGGTTCAGTTTGCCTTGATCGACCAGTTGCATTACTGTGTATGCGAATACTGACTTGGTGAGAGATGCTCCATACATGATCGTGTCTGTGGTCAACGGATCTCCCGTGGCGTTTCGGACTCCGTACGACCGCACGAATCGAACGTTACCGCGGTCGATCACCGCGATCGCCATACCTTTCGCGCTGGTGCGGGTCAGGATTTTGCCGGCTTCGGCGTCAATTGCGGCGTCGCCCGGAATCGTTTGCGAGCCGGCCGGAAGGGAAAGCCAGAAGATAAGCAAAAACAGAAGAGCGGATGCTGGCCTTTTCATTCAGAGAGTTCTTGCACAAGGGAAGTTTAACGAATTGTCTGTTCTGAGTCGCAAGCAGCTCGTGGCCGGAGCTGTCGAGTTGAGCGCACTACAGGATATTTTTCATCGGGTCAAAAGCTAATTCCGCCAACTATTTTTGCCGGCATAATCGCTGGCTTGAAATGACAGATTCCCTTGGTATTAACGAGGTCTTCTATGTAGATGACGCGGCTGAGAACCTGATTGGTTTGCGCCCGGCGCGCTTAACGGGGATTCTTCCCGACTGCAAAACCGCAGAGCCATCTTGGGATTTCCTATCGCTCTTATGATAAACAGGGAACTCAATTGGTTCAGTTCAGTGCTGGCCCTTCGCGCTGAAATTTACCTTTGAGGAGCAAGCTGACGGAAGTTTCTAAATCCTGACACTCAGTGGGCTTGCGCTCGATATCCCAGGCGGAAGGTGTGTAGAAAAACATCGGTACGATAACGGGGCACTCACCGGCGACCAATCAGCATCGGGAAGTCTGGTCAGAGAAAGGCGCTGTCCATAGGATGGCGCCTTTTTTTGCGGCGTCTGACGCGAAGATCAAGACTCCTTAAGCTCGCGCCATGGAGAACAGGATCCCGATTGCCTCTTGTGCCTTCGGTTGACTAAAGTCCCCGGCTATTTCGCCGGCAAGGGTCACAATCGAGACCATAGAACCTCCGTTTGCGATGATGCGGTGAAGCGCCGCCTGCTCTGTCCGCTCGCTGAGCCCGCCGCAAGCGTCAACGACGACAAAGGTTCTGTAGCCGAGATCGACTCCGCTCAGAGCGGGCAGTTGAACCGCCAGTTCGGTAGCCACGCCGGAGATCAGGATTGTCTTGCGGCCAGATCTCTTGATGGATTCAGCGATAGCCTCGTTTAAGAATGAATCGGCGGTGCCGCGGTATTGCGTTGGCAGCGGACCAAGTTCTTCGCCGATCTCGGGCATAATCTTGGCCTCGCCATCCTGGGTCACAGCTGTGACAATGGCCGGTATACCAAAAAGCTTGGCCAGCTTTGAGAGCGCCCGCACGCCTTTTTGCAACTGCGCGTGGGTCATGGTGAGTGGCAGGTCTGCTATGCCCTCCTGCAGATCAGCAAAGAGAATGATACAGTCGTCTGGATCGATTTTGGATTTGAACATTTTGTGGTGAGCCTTTAGTTACACAGGTAGATGTCATGCATAATCTTAGTTCTTGCCATGTTGTGCCCCTTCTTCTTTGGGCCGATGGCCCACGCTGATTTCAAGCGTGACTCCAATGGCGTGAGAATTGCCGGCGCTCGCCAGCAGATTTGAACGCTGCAGGAAGTAAGCATCCAGCCGGAGAGCCGGAGAGAATCGACGTCCTACTCCCACCTGGAAGCGGTTTTGGGACCAGGCGGATTGAGAGAAGTCGTAGAAGGCTTCGTCAGAAAGAAAGGGAGTCCAGTAGCCCCGGGCTCCGAGAGGGAAGTCTATCGTCAGCTTGTTCCGATAGCGGATCGGGTTATAAATGAAACCGCTCAAGTATTCTGCACGGTTCCGGTCTGCGATGCGGACGCGGCCCAATCGATGAACGAAGGTAACAGCAGCGAGCGGAACATTGACGTTGTATCCGCGACCTGCGTTGGGCACGCTGACGAATAGATAACCGGCCGTGACACTCAAACTCTTGTTGAGCGCAAAGTCAAAGATCGGTCCGCCGCCGTCCAACTGAGGGTTGCTGAGCGAGAAGCTGTCGCGTACAACCACCGGCGCCGTGACGGTCAGGCGATCGGTCAGCCGTGCGGAGATATCCACCTCATTCCACATTTCGACTTCGGCGGCCTTTACAGAGCCAGCGAGGAGCATTGTCAAGGCGGCAAGCAGACGCAGTGGCTTGTACGAACTCACGCCAGGCTCTCCCGCGCAGAAACAAGCCGCTGCCGAAATGGCTTCAGAGCCACGTAAGCGGCAGGCAGCGCGAACACCGACGTGACCTCCATGATGTGTGCGATCTGAGACGCCGTTGGATTACGAGTGAAGCTGATGGCGGTTGTGCCTAATGCGCCCGTGAAGATTTGGAGAGCGCCAAGCAGTCCAGCGGCAGCACCTGCGATTTCCGGGTGGCGTGAGAGCGCGCAGGCAGCGCTCATAGGAATGACGATTCCCATGCCGATAGTGAACAGGACGACAACGGCGCAAACAGGAAGATAAGAAGCTGTTTGCGGGCCGAACCAGTTGAGCGAGAAGCTTCCCAGCAAGGTGAGAGTGAGACCGAAGTAGACGATCTGAGGCGCGAGCAAGTGCCGGGACAGGCGCCCGCTTAGTAACGTGCCCACAACGTAACCCATCCCGATAACGAGCGCCACGTTCCCGTAGCGATCTGGAGAAAAACCAAACGCATTTTCAAAAAAGTACGGCGCGCCGGCCGTCCAGGCGAAATTTCCCGCGGTCAGCAGGCCTCCGCAAAGCAGCGCGGAGACGTATTCCTGATCGGTCAGCAGCGTTTTGTAGTGATCGACGATGGACTTAGGATCGAGCCCGCCCGGCTTTGGTCCCGCAGTCTCGGGCAGCATGGCGAATCCCGCGGCCAACAAGACCAATCCACCTGCCAGCAAGAACAAGAAGCAGGCGCGCCAGCCAAAGGTCACCTGCAAATAACCGCCGAGTACGGGGCCGAGCATGGGAGAAAGCGCGACCGCCGCTGCCACGAGTGCAAGCGAGCTGGTGAGCTTCTCGGCTGAATAGAGATCGCGCAACATGGCCCTTCCCAGTGCGGGGCCCGCTGCCGCACCCAGGGCCTGGATGGCGCGTGAGGCGACCAGAATTCCCGCAGTGGACGCCAACGCGCAACTGGCTGTGCCCAAAAGGTAGATCGCGAGGCCTATCAGAATGGGCGGCCTGCGTCCGAAACGGTCCGACAGCGGTCCGTAAACTACCTGCGACGCTGCGAACACGAAGAGGAAAACCGACAGCGAGAGTTTCACAAGTTCAGACGAAGCATGAAGAGAGAGGCCGATGTTTGGCAGCGAAGGCAGGTAAATGGAAACAGACACCGAACCGAGCGCCGTCAGCCCGGTGATGAGCGGGAGTGTGAAATAGCCTGATTGCCTGGTGTTTCGATCGTCGAGCGCGGTCTTCGCCTGGGCGGTCATGATTCGTCTTCCGGGATTGGCTTCCAGTTCAGAATAGGCGCTGCGAGGTGGCTCGCGAACCGCCCAATCGGGTAGAAAACATACCTGAAAAAGACGAATCTCGCCTAAACTTTTGGAGGAGACGGCGCTCGCCCGCCGCGTACGAAAATTGATTGAGTCCACGATGAAACGATCCCTCATCGGCAATAGCGTCCGCATCTTGCTGGTGGTCTGCTCAGCCGCGGGGATTCCGGGCGCGAGCCGTTCATTCGTCCACCCGCTGCAGTCGCTGGGCGAAATCTTCGCATTGACGAATGCAGAGGCGGACGAGTCGAT
>CBAAAA010000062.1:0-10800 GCA_964658695.1 uncultured Solirubrobacteraceae bacterium
ATAACCTGAGGGCGGAATAAAACAATGCAGGTCAACGCGCGCGAAACGCTGGGGATGGCGACGGACGCGGTGTGGTCGCACAAGCTGCGTTCGGGTCTGACGATCCTGGGAATTGTGATCGGGATCACGACCGTTGTGACCGTGGCGGCACTGCTGACAGGGCTGAACAAGAGCATGGTCGACTTCTTTAAGCAGTTCGGCCCGAACAACATCTTCATTTCGAAGGTGAGCGGCGATCCGAGCGGCAATGGAGCACCCCCGAAAGAGCGCCGGCGCAGGCCCTTGCGCCCGGAGTACGTTGATTACCTCGAGCGGATGGTTCATTCGATCGATGCAGTGGCGCTCAGCCTGTATGTGACGCCGCCTTCCGGACATATTCTGACGGCCAAAGTTCCAGGCCTGGAATCGGAGAACATGTCCCTGACTGGAGAGACGCCGAATCTTTATGACATCTCGCCACGCGATCTGCGCGAAGGGCGGGTCTTCACGCCGGAGGAGAACCATCGCGGAATGCGCGTGGCGGTGCTGGGTGCGAGCATCGCAGACACCTTGTTTCCGGACGGAAAAGCGTTGGGCAAGAGCTTCATGGTAGATGGCGTCGAGTACTCAGTGATTGGCGTCTTCGAACTTGCAAAAGGCGGCTTTTTCGGCGAGAACGGGATGGATCACGAGATTGTGATTCCGTACGAAACGGCGCATCTCCACTATCCGGAAGCGCAGACCTTTTATATAACGGCTCATGCGCGGCCCGGCATGCGGGATGACGCGGTGGCGGAGGTTCGGGATGCGCTGCGCAAAATTCGTCATGTCCCGCGCACTGCGCAAGACGATTTCACCGTATCGACGCCAGACTCGATTGTTCAGAATCTAAACAAGATCACAGGCATGATCGTTCTGATTTCGATCGCGATCTCCGCGGTGGGGCTGCTGGTGGGAGGAATCGGCGTGATGAACATCATGCTGGTCAGCGTTACTGAGCGGACACGGGAAATCGGCGTGCGAAAGGCGATTGGCGCACGGAAGCGGGACATCATCGCTCAATTCCTGGCCGAAGCAGTGGCGCTGACCGGTATGGGAGGGATTATCGGGATTCTTTTTTCGATTTCGGTGACAATGCTGATCAGCCTGATATTTCCTAGCCTTCCGGCGGAGGTCCCGGCCTGGGCGGTGATCACGGGCTTTACGGTTTCGGTCGCGGTAGGAGTGTTTTTCGGCACTTGGCCGGCAGTCGTGGCGGCGCGGCTGGATCCCGTCGAGGCTCTTCGCTACGAGTGAGCGTCCGGCTTACCCGGGCGCGCTATCTCATATGCATTTTTTATGCATTTATTCTCTTGCATAAAAACTGCTTCTAGGCTAACTTGTACTCATAGGAGCCAAACGCCTTACCGGGCTCGCTTCCTGCCATTTCGTGAGATGAATCTGCGAATCACAGTCAGTCCGCTCGTAAGCGTAGTGCTTAACGGTACTGCCTAGGGCCTTCTCACGAGCTGAAAATCGAGGGCCACCCGGCAGGAACGAAACCGCCGAGGTGGCCCTTTTCATTACTACGGAATTCGCTATTCTCCTCAAGGAGTTCACTTAGAAACGCCATGTCGTCGAACCTTTTATCAGGGGCAAAGATCCTCCTGAACTGCCTCACTCAAGAGAACGTGGATATCATATTCGGCTATCCGGGCGGCGTTACGCTGCCGCTCTACGATGCGCTGTACGATTATCCGCTGCGGCACGTTCTTGTTCGTCATGAGCAGAATGCGGCATTCGCGGCTCAGGGGTATGCGAGAGCAACGGGAAAAGTAGGCGTCTGTTGCGCGACCTCCGGCCCGGGCGCTACGAACTTGGTGACAGGCCTGGTGGACGCCATGATGGATTCGATTCCGATCGTGGCTCTGACAGGCCAGGTGACGAGCAAGTTGATGGGCAGTGACGCCTTTCAGGAGGCGGATACTTTCGGGATCACGCGTTCCGCGACGAAGCATAACTTTTTGGTGAAGAAGATCGAAGAACTGCCGCAGGTCATTCACGAGGCGTTCTACATTGCCGCATCCGGGCGGCCTGGTCCGGTGCTGGTCGATATCACCAAGGATGCGTTCCAGGCGCAGGCGCACTATGAGCCGGTCACGACGATCCATCTGCCGGGTTACAAGGTCTTCAGTGAAGGGCATGGCGGGCAGATCCGGCGTGCGGCGCAGATGATGTGGGAAGCGGAACGCCCGCTGGTGTACGCAGGCGGCGGAGTAATCGCCGCGAACGCGAGCGATGACCTGCGAGCTCTGGTGGAGCAGTTGGATACGCCCGCCGTCTGCACTTTGATGGGCCTCGGAGCGCTACCCTCGAGTCATCCAAACTTCATCAGCATGCCCGGGATGCACGGAAGCTACGCAGCCAATATGAGCATGACGGGGACGGACCTGATCATTGCACTGGGCGTTCGCTTCGATGATCGCGTCACGGGTCGCTTATCGGCGTTTGCGCCGCACGCCAAGGTGATTCACGTGGATGTGGATCCGGCGGAGATTGGCAAGAACCGGCACGCCGATCTACCGATTGTCGGCGATCTGAAAAAGGTGCTTCCGAAGCTCGTTTCGGAGTTGAAGGAGAGTGCGGCGACATCGCGTAGTAAGAAACAGGCCGCGCGGCAGAGCTGGTGGGCGCAGATTCGGGCGTGGAAGGAAGAGCATCCGCTGGTGGCGGAGAAGTCCGACAAAGAAATCAAGCCGCAGCACCTGATGGCGGAGATCAACCGGCTCTCCGGTGGCCAGGCCATTATTGCCAGCGACGTCGGTCAGCATCAGATGTGGTCGGCGCAGTTAATCGGCTATAACGAGCCGCGATTGTGGATCAACTCCGGTGGCCTCGGTTCAATGGGCTTCGGTCTGCCGGCGGCCATCGGTGCACAATTTGCACGGCCGGATAAGCTGGTCTTCGCGATTGTGGGCGACGGCGGATTCCAGATGTCGATTCCTGAGCTCGCGACGATTGCCAATCATGCGCTGCCGATCAAGATCATTGTCATGAACAATGGCTATCTGGGCATGGTGCGCCAGTGGCAGGAGTTGTTTTACAACAACCGGCTCAGTCAAGTCGAGTTGTCCTCGTTCCCCGATCCGGAAAAGCTGGCGGGCGCCTATGGATTCAAAGGCAGCACCGTCGAAGCAGTTGCCGATTTTCCCCGGGCGCTGGAAGCCGCGGTGGCGGAGCCTGGACCTTATTTGCTGAACGTCAAGGTGACGCCCTTTGAGAACGTCTATCCGATGGTTCCGGCCGGCGGCGCGATTAATGAAATGGTGCTTGGTCCGCCGCAACCGGTGGGAGTGGCGTAGCGGACTAGGGAACGGACAGGGAAGCAGAATGCAACAAGTCATTTCATTGCTGATGGAGAACAAGCCGGGCGCACTGATGCGCGTCACGGGTCTCCTGAGCCAGCGCGGCTATAACATCGAAGGCTTGACGGTCGCGAGAACACTGGACCCGACGCTCTCGCGCATGACGATCACGGTCGATGTGGAGGCCAATATCCGGACTCAGGTGATCAAGCAGATGAACAAGCTGATCAATGTTCTGCAAGCCGCCGATGTGACCGAAGGTGCGGTGGTGAATCGGGAACTGGTGCTGGTGCGGGTACGAACGACTCAGCCGCAGCGGACCGCGGTACTGAAGGAAGCGGATATCTTTCAAGCAAGAGTCGTCGATTCCACGACCGAGGGGTTTGTCCTGGAAGGCACCGGTGAGCCGGAGCGACTGGATGAGTTTATCGAGGTAATGCGCAGTTACGGAGAGATTGAGATTACGCGTTCCGGTATCGTCTCCATGTCGTTAGAGAGCAAGAAGCTGCGGCTCTCTCCGCCTGTACCGCTGGGCGCTGCGCCGGAAGAGGCGCTTGAGCTGCAGGAAGCCGAATAATCAAAGTTGATTTCGCCAAGGAAGAATATGCCAAGAAGATTTTATGAGAAGGACGGAAGCCTTGCTCCGCTCCAGGGAAAGACGATCGCGATCATTGGATATGGAAGCCAGGGCCACGCCCACGCATTAAATCTGCGGGACTCGGGACTAAACGTAATTGTCGGACTGCCAGCGAGCAGCAAGAGCCGCGCCAAAGCCGAAACCGCCGGTCTCAAGGTTCTGACTGTCTCGGACGCGGCCAAAGAAGCCGATGTGGTGATGCTGCTGGTGCCCGATCATCTGCAGGGAGATATTTACCGCGCCGATGTTGCCCCGCATATGAAGAAGGGCAAGACGTTGATGTTCGCCCACGGGTTCAACATTCACTTTAATGAGATCAAGCCGCCGGACGGCATTGATGTGACGATGATTGCGCCGAAAGCTCCCGGACATCGCGTTCGCGAGCTGTTCACGGAGGGCGTTGGCGTGCCCGCTCTGGTTGCCATCGCGCAGGATGCCTCAGGTCATGCGCTCGAAAATGCGCTGGCTTATTCTTCCGCGCTTGGCTGTCTGAAGGCCGGCACGATTGAGACCACGTTCCGCGAAGAGACCGAGAGCGATCTGTTCGGTGAACAGGCTGTGCTTTGCGGCGGAGTGAGCGAACTGATTCGCGCGGGCTTTGAAACTTTGACAGCGGCCGGCTATGCTCCCGAGATCGCCTATTTCGAGTGCCTGCATGAGTTGAAGCTGATTGTCGACCTGATCTATGAGGGCGGCCTTGGCTACATGCGTTATTCGATCTCGGACACGGCCGAGTATGGCGATTACACGCGTGGTCCCCGCATCGTGACCGAACAAACGCGCGCTGAGATGAAGAAAATTCTGTCGGAGATCCAGTCGGGCGAGTTTGCGCGAGACTGGCTCAAGGAAAACCGCGAAGGACGGAAGAAGTTTTTGGCCATGCGCGAAGCGGCTAAGGATCAGCCGGTCGAAAGGGTGGGCGCCGAACTGCGCAGCATGATGCCGTTCCTGAAGAAGAAAAAGGAATCCGGCGTGCCACAGGAAGCGACCGTCGGCGTCTAAGGTTCGCCGCGGCAGTTGGCGACAGTTTTTCGAGGGAGGCAGGGGTTGAGCGGGCGCCATAGCGCTGCTTCCCGAAGATGCGGTCGCGCCCTTAGGGCTTAGCGGACAGCGGCTGCCAAAGTTCAATCTTATTCCCATCCAGGTCATAGATCCAGGCGAAACGACCGTAGGACTCATTCACTCGTTTGGCGTCAATCTTTACTCCCTCTTGTTTTAAGCGGTCGAGCAAAGCATCCATATCGTCCACAATGTAGTTGACCATCAACGGTTGCGTAGCCGGGATATAGTTCGTAGAGCCGGGAAAAATAGTCCAAACCGTAACGTGTTCCTTTTGTGGGTCGTCGTGTTCGCGCCAGGGAAGCATCACGCCTTGACCCTTGTCAGCGAGTCCAAGATGCTTCGCGTACCATTCGCGCATCTGATCACGATCAGCGGATTTGAAAAAGACACCGCCGATTCCAAGAATACGCCCGCGCTGCTCCATTTTGACGCGCGGCTTCGACTGCTCAGGTTGCGCAGATTGCACTTCCTGTCCTCCTCTTGAGCAGACCGAGATGAGCAACAGCGAGCCGAACGCAATTGTGCCCCAGGATATTCGTTGCATGCTGGATTGTACACGTTCCGATTCGAATGGAGCAAACTGTTCGCCCACGGATTCACGGCGATTCACGGGCGGAGTTAATCGTCCATTGCTGGTTCAGTGCGACGAGGATTTCACCTTATCCCACGTATCCAGCCGGTCGTCATCATGCGTTTGACGGGCATTCACGCTCGAATGTTGCTCTCCAAAGCCGCGTTAACGAGCCTTTGCTGTCTGCTCGCGCACGTCCGAAGGGATTCTCCTATAACCACCGCCGGCAACCGCCGCCGCCCGGCTTCTGTAGCTTTCAATTCCCTCCGGCGCCCACGTGCCAAGGCCATCCACATACCGGTTGTACATGCAGAAGGCCGCGGCAATCAACACCGCATCGTGAATCTCCAGATCGGTAGCGCCCTCGAGTCTCGCACGCTCGACATCCTCGCTCGTCACCTGCTTACCGCCTTTTTGCACTTTGCCCGCAACTGCCAGCAGCGCCTTCAGTTTTTCCGAAACCGGCGCTGTACGGAAATCGCGTTTTACCTGACTGACCAGTTCGTCATCGCCACCTAAGTGATGGGCGGCGATCGCTCCATGCGAGGTCTGGCAGTAGTAACAATCGTTCTCGCTCGAGACGTAAGTCGCGATCAGCTCTCGTTCTGCTTCCGAAAGCGAATTCTCTTGATGAAGCAGCACGTCTGCCAAGTGGCAAAGCGGCGCTGCTGTCTCGGGCCGGAAATCGAACAGTCCTCGAATGCCCGGAACGCCTTCAGTCAACGCAATGTGGGCCATGCTCGTCGCCCTTAAACCGTCCGCGCAGCCACGGCGTTTGCGATCCCCTCGGTGGCATGCAGATAACCCTCGGTTGCCAGCTGACGCCCGTGCTCCCGATATAGCGCGGGGTCCTGCGGAGCCCACGTCCCCAGGCCGTCCACATACCGGTTGTACATGCAGAACGCTGCGGCAATCAGTACCGCATCGTGTATCTCCAGATCGGTAGCGCCTTCGCGTTTTGCGCGTTCCACATCTTCGCTCGTGACCTGCTTGCCGCCCTTTTGCACTTTGCCCGCTATAGCCAGCAGCGCCCTCAGCTTCTCAGAGATCGGAGCGGTTTCCGGCCGCAGCTTTGTCTCCAGCACCAGGTGTTCGTCTCCCTCCAGATGATGAGCCGCAACAGCTCCGTGCGTCGTTTGACAAAAGAAACAATCGTTCTGCGCCGACACATAAGTCGCAATCAACTCGCGCTCGGCCCGTGACAGGGAGTTGGGCCCGCGCAGCAGTATCTCGGCCAGTTCGTTCATCGGTTTCGCCGTCTCGGGACGGAACAACATCGGGCCCAGAATGCCCGGTACGCCATTGGGAAAAGAAATATGTGGCATCGTGTTATCTGCGACTCTATCCCAGACCGCTCCTGCGGTAAAGATGGAGTTCCAACTCCAACTTTGGTTTGATTTCCGGTAGTGATATAAAAGTTCGGACCATCGAAGAGAATGGAAGGACATACTTATGAAAAAAGGGTATTGGGTAGTGGCATACCGTTCGATCGCCGATGACTTGGCCCTCAAGGAATACGGCAAACTCGCGTTGCCAGCCATTGAAGCAGGTGGCGGCAAAGCTCTGATTCGGACCTCGGAAGTTGAACCTCACGAATCGGGTCTGAACCAACGCCTTGTGGTGATCGAATTCGAGAGTATCGAAAAGGCGAGAGCAACTTATAACAGCGCCGCCTATCAAGCCGCCTTGCAGCTTCTCAAATCCAAAGTCGAGCGTGACTTTCGCATTGCCGAAGGCGTGTGACTGCTTGCCGCGTTGCACTAACTCGCGCATTCAGTCGGTCCGGAGACGCTACTGCCCGTGGTTCGAAGACCCCGGGATTATCACCGGAGAGAGATGGTCGAATGAGAGCAGCCTGGTATGAGAAGCAGGGGTCGGCCCGTCAGGTTTTGACCGTAGGAGAAATGCCGGATCCGCACCCGGCCACTGGAGAGGTTCGCATTCGTGTTGCCGCTTCTGGCATCAACCTGGGCGATACCAGGAAGCGCCAGGATGCTTTTGGTTTTGGAATGCCTTACCCTCGCGTCATCCCCCATAGTGATGGCGCCGGACACGTGGATGAGGTCGGTTCAGGTGTTTCTCCCGAGTGCCTCGGCAAGTCCGTGTGGTGCTTTGGAGCCCAATCCTATCGCCCGTTTGGCACTGCGGCGGAGTTCACGGTTGTTCCCGTAGACAATATAGCTCCGCTGCCCCGGGGCGCGTCGCTTGACCAGGGTGCATGCCTGGGGATTCCCGGCATCACTGCCCACCGCGCGGTTCATATAGGCGGTGATGTAAATGGACGGACAGTGTTGGTTCAGGGCGCGGCTGGTTCGGTCGGGCTATGTGCTGTTCAACTCGCCTTCCGGGCTGGCGCGCGCGTGATCGGGATCGTTCGGTCCACTTCGGACGAAGCAACCGCCAGAAAAGCGGGAGCCCATGAAGTGATCACTGCCGATGAGAAATTGACCGCCAAAGTCAAGGCAATCGCCCCGGAAGGCGTCGAGCATATCGTCGAAGTGGCCTTCGGGGCCAACATCGAAACGGATCTCGATCTCCTGAGGTCCGGAGGGTCGATTGCCACTTACGCCACAAACCTGGAGAAACCAGCGATCCCTTTCTGGCCGATGGTGTTCCAAAACACCCGGCTGTTCTTTCTCGGCAGTGACGACTTTCCCAAGGAGGCAAAGAGATCGGCTGCCCAGGATCTAAACCGTGCTTTGGAGGCCGGGTGGTCGGGTTTCGAGATCGCCGAGCGGGTTCCACTCGCGGAGATTGCCCACGCTCACGAAAGCTCCGAACATCCGGTCCGGTCCGGGAGGATCGTTGTGATCCCGTGAACGTGAGCAGGTCATTCGGTAATCTCTGAGGAGAGAACCGGGCCCACTCTGAAAATTCACCTGATCGACGGCACTTACGAGTTATTCCGGCACTACTACGCGCTGCCTTCCGCCAAGGATAAGGACGGCTTTGAGGTGGCTGCGGTTCGAGGCGTACTTGCTTCGCTGCTGGGCATGATCAAGAGCGGCGTCACGCATATCGGAGTGGCTACCGATCATGTGATCGAATCCTTCCGTAATCATTTATGGCCCGGCTACAAGACGGGAGATGGCGTTGAGCCGACACTCCTGGCACAGTTCTCCCTGCTTGAAGAGGTCCTCTTCGCGGCTGGCATCGTCGTCTGGCCAATGGTGGAATTCGAGGCCGACGACGCACTTGCTTCCGCCGCCGTCTCCGCCGCCCGCGACGTGCGTGTCGAACAGGTAGTCATCTGTACTCCGGACAAAGATCTCTCGCAGTCGGTCGAAGGCGTCCGCATCGTTCAACTAAACCGCCGGCGTCGCCTCGTACTTGACGAGCTTGGCGTGAACAGGAAATTCGGCGTCCCTCCCTCGTCTATTCCCGATTACCTCGCCCTCGTCGGTGACTCAGCCGATGGTTATCCAGGCCTGCCGGGATGGGGCGCAAAATCGTCTGCCGCGGTTCTCGCTAAACACCTGCACCTCGAACGGATCCCAAGAGACTGGCGCGAATGGCGCGTCAATGCTGCGAATGCCGGCACTCTAGCCTCTACGCTGTTCAGCGAGTGGGACAAGGCGCTGCTGTTTCGGGATCTCGCCACTCTTAGAAATGACATCTCTCTGTTCGATGATGTCGACGAACTAAAGTGGAGAGGCCCCACTCCCGCCTTCCCCGCTCTCGGGGCCAGACTTGATGCTGCCGTGACCGAAAAGAAGACTGACAGCGGACGTTTAAAGTCTGCTACGAAAAATCTCGTTGAATAGACTGCCGGACAAATCTGGCGCGATCCGAATTTCATGGCTTAGCGATCCGCAAAATTCGTCGGCCAAACCAACGGCCATCCAACGAATACGCGCCCGGACCAATCAATGCCAATGCACCCGCATCCAGCATGAACACCCCCGCCTGCACTGCTGTAAACCCGTTTGACCCACCTATCGTTACGATTGCAAGCACAAGCGAAACAGTCGATGCAATCGGTGTCAGGTAACCAAGAAGCAGCATTGCCGCAATAATCCAATAGGCAACTGAAGAAAAGTTTAGATCTCCGGGCCTGGTGCCTCGGCGCTCAATGAGCAAGGGCGCCAGAGCCACTGAAATCCTGAGCATCAACAAAGAAAGCCCGGCCCTTCCCGTGGGAAACATTGAGAACAGTCTCTGCACACTCAGAGATTAGTTGCTTTCTCCGGTCGAAACTAGCCCGACTGGGTGACCGTCGCATACCCATTTGGGAGTATGACCCGATTGACAACAATTAGTATGTTCGTTACTGCTTACGGAGAGTTATAATCGAGACCCGGGTGTAAACTGAATCCCAAAGAATTTGCTGACCGCTGATTGTTATGTGTAAATTGGTTTGCGCACGGAGGAGGTTACTATGACGTCCGCCGCCCAACCAATCAGAGTACTCATCGTCGATGATCATCCGCTTCTGCGAGAAGGGATCGCCGCTGTAATTGCTACTCAGCCCGACATCGTAGTGGTCGCGGAAGCAGAAAATGGACGCGCCGCTATCGAGTCCTTCCGAGCTCTTCGGCCCGACATTACCTTGATGGATCTGCGTTTGCCGGATATGAATGGCATTGAAGCTATCACGTCAATCCGCTCCGACTTCCCGCATGCGCGGATCATCGTCCTGACGACTTACAAACAGGATGTGCAGATTTCGAATGCGATAAAAGCCGGCGCTCAGGGCTTTCTTCTGAAAACCATGCTCCGGCTCGATCTCGCAGACACAATCCGGGCGGTCCACTGTGGTCACCATCGCATCGCTGCCGAGATCGCGGTGAAATTGGCCGACAATGTCGCCCAGGATGGTCTTACCTCGAGAGAGATTGAGGTCCTTCGTTGTGTGGCTGCCGGCAATTCCAACAAAATCGTAGCGGCCAGTCTTTCCGTAACGGAAGACACTATAAAAGCACACATGCGCAATATACTAAGCAAGCTGGGCGCAAACGATCGCACCCACGCGGCGATGATCGCCGTGAGCCGTGGCTTCATCGACGCATAGTGTTTGCGCCACGCCGGTCTCTCTCATCCTTGAATCGCCTCGATGGACGAATTTCGTAACTTTCGCGGTCTGGTAATCCGTTTCTTGGCGCTGCTCGCACTCTTCGTAGTCGAATGCTTCGCGCTGGATCCCAGCCAGCCGGCGAGCAGCTACATGCAACACACTTTTACCGTCGAGGATGGGCTGCCATCCAACA
>CBAAAA010000062.1:10810-14147 GCA_964658695.1 uncultured Solirubrobacteraceae bacterium
CGGGATGGATTCCTCTGGGTAGGGACACAAGCTGGGCTCGCCCGCTTTAATGGACGGCAGTTTACCCTGATTAATTTTCGTGGCCTCACAGCCAGTTCTCGGGGCGTGGTGCGCTCACTGGCGGAGGCCGACAACGGAGATCTGTGGGTGGGAACAGACGATGGGCTCGCCCGTATATCCAGCCCAGCCCTCAACGATGTCGAAAATTTGCACGCCGTCTTCTATCATCCAGGGTCAGGGAAGAGCGATGAAATTCAATGCCTCCGCTACGCCCATGGCGGTGTGCTCTGGGTGGGCACCAACTGCGGACTGTATCGTTATCTCGACGGCCATTTTCAGCTGGTGCTTCCGAAGATTTCAATCAGCCGCTTGGAGCAGGCATCCAACGGCAACCTGCTGATCATCAGCGATCAGGGATTTATTGAATGGGACGGGGTCCGAATCGTTGAGCATCCCGGCCTTGAAACCCAATTGGGTGTTGTGCCTCACCGGTTGTTCCATGTCATCGAAGCTCATAACGGGGTCGAATGGTTTTGCACGGGCTCGGGACTAGCGAAGAAAGTGCGCGGAACCTTCCAACGATTTCCTCCCTACGGCCGCGTCGGAGATGCGACCTTTCGAGCTGTCGAGGATTCCCAGGGAAATGTCTGGGTATTTACCACCCTTGGCATTTTTCGCGCGGGATCAGCCACCCTGGAACCACTGGCCCCCGGCATGAATGCGGCCTCCGCTTACTCCGACCGCGACGGTCAGCTCTGGATCGGTCGAAAAGGCGACGGACTTGTTCGATTTAAAGACAGAACGGTCCGTATACTAAGACCCCTGACTGGCCCCGCCACCAGCAAGCCCACGACCGTACTTTCAACCAGTGACGGAAAAATTTGGGCGGGTAACTCATGTGGAGGACTGTCCCTATTTGATGGCGCCGGCTTCAAAACTTACGACGAGAAAAACGGCCTGTCGAACTCTTGCGTTTGGGCGCTTGCGGAAGGATTGAAGCATGACCTGTGGCTGGGCACCTTTGGCGGGGGCTTGTTCCTGTTTAGACAAGGCGTCTTCACCCACTTCGGGCCGGCGCAAGGCTTGCCCGGCATCGTTGTGCGCGCCATCGTCGCGGCCCCGGACGGCTCGTTGTGGATTGCCACCGAAGACGGCCTGAGTCACATGCATGACGGCAAATTCCGCACCTATACGACTGCCGACGGTCTATCCAGCGATAAAGTCGTCAACGTTTATCGCGATACGCATGGCGGAATCTGGGCTGCTACCAGCAAGGGAATCGACCACATGTTCGGTGATCACTTCGTTCCTTTGTCGTCGGCTCCAGATTCCGCCGACAAACAGCCCATCAGTTTCAGCGAAGACTCGCTCGGCCACCTTTACGCGGTTTCTGCGCCCACCGGTGTCGCCCGCATTGCCAATCGGGAATTGCTGAGCGTAGATCCCGACATCGAAGTACTTAGCATGTTGGAGTTCGCCAACCGGGAATTCTGGCTTACCGGCAACACCGGCCTTTTCCGCATTCCCGCTGACGGGCTTCGGCGCGCCGAGTACGATCACCAGTCGCCAGTCAATTATGCCCGGTTCGATCGTGCGGATGGCTTGGCTACGCCCCAATGCAGCATAGGCGTTCCCAACATGACCATCAGTCCTGATGGCAATCTCTGGGTTGCAACCGCGCAGGGTCTAGCGGTGCTGGACGTCGAACACCTTTCTCACAAGAATCTCACTCCCTCCATCTTTGTAGACGAAATCACCATAGGACGAGTCAAGCGCTCAGCCGGCCGCAGTTTGGTCTTGCCCGCCGGGACCCACCATCTTGAGATTCGCTTCGATGCGATAGAGCTTGCTTCCCCGGAAAAGATTCGCTTTCAATACCGGCTTGACAGTGTAGATTCGGACTGGCTGAACGCGGACAGAACGCGCACCGCGATCTACACCAGCGTGCCGCCAGGCACTCACTCCTTCCATTTTCGCGCTTGCAATCGCGATGGAATCTGGGATCAAGCGGGAGCCACTTACGCCATCACTCAGCAGCCCTATTACTACGAGACAACGTCATTTAGAATCGCTGCCTGCGTTCTCTTACTGTCGGCTCTCTCCGGGCTCTACGTCCTGCGGCTCAAACAAGTCACGTTGCAAGTCAAGAGCCGCCTGGAAGAACGTCTTGATGAGCGGGAAAGAATCGCGCGAGACTTGCACGATACCCTGCTGCAGAGTGTACAGGGTCTGATCCTGCGTTTCCAGGCGGCCACCACGCAAATACCAGCCGGCGAACCCGCGCGAAAGCTCATGGAAGAATGTCTTGACCGGGCCGATCAGGTGCTGATTGAGGGACGGGACCGCGTCACTGCCCTTCGAGTTCAGGTGGAAAGAAGCGGCGACCTCATTCAGGCCCTGGCCGAAACCAGCGAGGAGATGGGGCGAACGAGCGACATGCAATTCAGTGTCATCGTAGCGGGCACGCCACGAGACTTGCATCCCGTAGTCCGCGACGAAGCATACTGGATTGGGCGTGAAGCTCTCCTCAACTCTCTCTACCATTCAAAGGGACAGAATATAGAGATCGAGATTCTCTATGCCAGCGGAGCGCTGAAACTGTTTTTCCGCGACGATGGCAAAGGAATTGATCCGGCCATCGCACAGAACGGCTCGAAGCCGAAACACTGGGGACTGGTCGGCATGCGGGAGCGTGCGGATAAAATCGGCGCTCATTTCCTTATCCACAGCAGTCCTGGAGCCGGCACTGAGCTCGAATTAATCATTCCCGCTTCTATCGCCTACTGCGGCCATTCAAGGACCTCGCGCTGGATGTGGATGCGCCGTCTCAGGATCGGCGGATCATTCTGACGCAACACCGCAATCTGTCTCCTCACTCGTTCGGGTAGTCAATCTGCACCATACTTTGGGGGCTTGTCCCGCCCCTGCTCCCGGCGCATACTGGACACGTCTGCAGGTAGTAGTCGCGCGGTTCACAACGCTCGCGTCAGAAGAAGGAAATGTTATGAATACCATCACCACCAAAGACGGCACTTCTATTTATTACAAGGACTGGGGCAAAGGGCAGCCAGTTGTGTTCTCTCACGGCTGGCCGCTGAATGCGGACGCATGGGATCCCCAGATGCTCTTCCTGGGTCAGAATGGTTTTCGCGTCATCGCCCACGATCGCCGCAGTCACGGCCGCTCAGCCCAGACTTGGGACGGCAATGACATGGATACTTACGCCGATGACCTTGCTCAACTCTTCGACACGCTGGATCTGAAGAATGCTGTCATAGTTGGCCATTCAACAGGCGGCGGAGAGGTGGCTCGATATCTTGGCCGCTACGGATCGAAG